>JANXSH010001374.1 GCA_025356615.1 Planctomycetia bacterium
CCCCGTGCCTCATACGATAAGGACGAATCACCACACCATCGCTATCGGAGTCTCGCCATGACCCATCCACCCCGCCTCCTCGTGCTTTCCGCCTCCGTGGGGGCGGGCCACCTTCGTGCCGCCCAGGCGGTCGAACTCGCGCTGCGCGAGATGGCCCCCGAGGCGGAGGTCCGCAACATCGACCTCCTCGAGTTGACCAACGCCGCGTTCCGGCGGGTCTACGGCAAGGCGTATCTCGATCTGGTGAACCGCGCACCGCACTTGCTGGGGTACTTCTACGACATGATGGACAAGCCGCGCCGGCCCAACAGCACGCGCGACTGGCTCCGCGTCGCCCTGGAGCGGATGAACCTCGGCAAGTTCGTCAAGGTGCTGCATGAACAGCCCTGGGATCTGGCGATCAACACGCACTTCCTCCCCGCCGAGATCATCGCCTCGCTCCGCAAGAAGGACGAAACGAAGCTGCGACACATCACCGTCACCACCGACTTCGAGACGCATCGACTCTGGGTCAATCAGCCGTGCGAACACTACTTTACGGCGACCGACGAGGGGGCACGCTACCTCCACCACTGGGGCGTCCCCGTCGCCGACACGATGATCACCGGCATCCCCATCCACCCGGTCTTCGCGAAGCCGAAGAAACAAGCCGAGTGCCGGGCGCGGCACGGCCTCGGCACCGATCGGCCCGTCATCCTCCAACTCGCGGGCGGCTTCGGCGTCGGCCCGGTCCTGCAACTCTTCGAGGGACTCTTGCAGGTGAAGAAGCCGATGGAAGTGGTCATGGTCGCCGGCAAGAACGCCGAGTTGAAGGCGGACCTCGAGAAGAAATGCCGCGAGACGCCGATGCCGCACAAGGTCCACGTCCTGGGCTTCACCGACCAGATCGACGAGCTGATGGCGGCGGCGGACCTCGTCATCTCCAAGCCGGGCGGCCTGACGACCTCCGAAGTGCTGGCGCGCGGGGCCGCGATGGTCATCGTCAACCCGATCCCCGGCCAGGAGAGCCGCAACAGCGACTATCTGCTCGAGAACGGGGCGGCCATCAAGGTGAACCAGCCGTCGATGATGGCGACGAAGATCCAGGCGCTGCTCGACGACCCGAAGCGCCTCGGGGACTTGCGGGCGCGCTCGGCGAAGCTGGGGCACCCGCAGGCGGCGTACACGGTGGCGCGGGCGGCGCTGGGGATGGTGGGCGTGAAGGTATGAGGAGATCAGCCATGTCTCGCGGTCAACTGTTTCTATCTCTCCCATTATTGACTTCATCTTTGGCGTGTGCGGGCCAACCGCTTTCTCCACGGGCCAAAGTCGAAGAAGGGGAAGAGCCGACTCGATCTCTGGAAAACAAGGATGGAAAAGACCCGATGCGGTGGCCGACAGACTGGTCAGTTCATGTCGGGAAACTCGTCACCATCGAAGGCGTGGCGATCGATCAGAAGCTAGGAGCCACACTCACGGGCGAGGGGGAACCAATCTTTATCGATGGAATCGATGGTTGGCCTGACGGTTTCTACCTCGGCGGCGATCGAGGCAAGCGCGTCCGCGTCACAGGCATGGTGATCGAGCGTCACGACTTGCCTGTCTTCATTCCCAAGAAGGGTGATTCGCCATGAACGGGATTGTCTGTTCCCGAAGGTACGGACTTGCACAAGGCGAGTAGACGATTCCTGATCCAGAATCCAAAGTGGGTATTGGTCGAATGATGAGTTGCCAGAGTGGACCGCGACCACGTCCCGAGGATCACCCCCGTTTCGGCCGCGCCTGGATGTCGAATAGCCCGAACACCTCCTCCTCGCTCATGCCGAGGTTCGGTGGCGGGCCGTTGCCGTCGAGGATCTCCTGGAACAGCGAGCGTTTCGTCTCGAGGATCTCGGCGATTCGCGCCTCGATCGTGCCGGGCGTCAGGAAGCGCGAGACGAAGACCGTGGACTTCTGCCCCTGGCGGTGGGCGAGGTTGATCGCCTGGTCCTCGATCGCCGGGTTCCACCACCGGTCGTAGAGGAAGACGTAGTTCGTGAACTAAAGATTCAGCCCGACGCTCCCCGTGCCGTAGCTCATCAGGATGACGAGAGTACCGACACGATGAGCGAGTCCCGAGGGGGTCCAGGCGGACCGCTCGAGGAAGTTTTAGAAGGTGTCCAACTCATGGCGGCGACAGTGATCGGGCGGGGATTCGGGGTGGGTCGGCACCGAGAGCCTCGACATCCGTGCCAGCAACTCTCTAGGCCAAGCCGATCAGATCGTTTCACAGACCGTACAGGCTCCCGCGCCGACGGACCTGGCCGTGACCAGCGGGACGATCGCCAGCGTATCGCTCTCCTGGACCGCTTCGACCCACAGCGGCCCGATCGCCTTCTACCGGGTCTATTCGGCACCCGCCTCGACCGGCGTCTATACCCTCGCCGTCAATAACGTCGCGGGGACGGCCGCCACCGTGTCCAACCTCGCTCAGGGGACCGTCTACAACTTCGAGGTGTCGTCCGTCGATACGTCCGGCAACGAGTCCGTCCTCTCGGACCCGCTGGCGGTCAAGACGTACAGCATTCCGATCGTGTCGTTCAGCGCGACCAGCTCCGTCAACTCCGCCACCGGCGTGGCCGCGCACCTGTTGACGCTGCAACTCTACGCCACCGGGAACCCCACCGCGACGACCTACTCCATCGTGAGCGGCGGCAGTGCCTACCCAGGGCTGACGCTCGACTCCGTCACGGGGGTGGTGACCTGGACGCCGCCGGACAACCTCGCGGGTCAGGGCCGGACCGCGATCACCTTCGGTGCCACCCACGCCGGTGGCACCGGCACCCTGTAGGCGTACATCTTCGTGACGGCCAACAAGCCGGTCATCAGCACCACCTTCACG
>JANXSH010001384.1 GCA_025356615.1 Planctomycetia bacterium
AACGAGGAGGACCACCTCCGCCTCCAGGTGATGCGATCGGGCTTCACGATCGACGAGGTGTGGCAGGAGATCGACCGCGTGGACGACCTCCTCGAGGAGCGCGTCACCTACGCCTTCAGCGAGGAGTTCGGCTACCTGACCGCGTGTCCGACGAACGTCGGCACCGGCATGCGCGCCAGCGTCATGCTCCACCTGCCCGCGCTCGACCACACCAAGCAGATCGAGAAGGTCTTCCGCGCCTTGCAGAAAATCAACCTCGCCGTGCGCGGCCTCTACGGCGAAGGCAGCCGGGCGTCGGGCCACTTCTATCAGATCTCGAACCAGGTGACGCTCGGCAAGAGCGAGTCGCAGATCCTCGCCGAGATCCACTCCGTCATCCCGCAGATCATCAAGTACGAGCGCGAGGCGCGACAGACCTGGCTCAAGGACAACCGGCAGGGTCTGCAAGACAAGGTGTCTCGCGCCCACGGCACCCTCTGTTCCGCGACGATGATGACCTCCGAAGAGACGATGGAGCTTCTCTCCTTCGTCCGCCTCGGCATCAACCTCCGGCTCGTGGACGACATCACGATCCCGACGGTCAACGAACTGTTCATCCACACCCAGCCGGCCCACTTGCAGAAACTGATGGGGGCCGCCCTCGACGGCGAGGAACGCAACGCCGCGCGGGCGCGGTACTTGCGAACCCGGCTGCGCGAGGCGGGGGCGATGCCTAATTAGCAGTGTTCAGTGTTCAGTTGTCAGTGTTCAGGGGAAGAGGCGAGCGGGGCGTGTCAACGCCCTGGAGGTAGGCCGTGGATGAACGATGGCAATCACGGATCACCATCGAGCCGGGTAAGCGGAGCGGCCAGCCGTGCATCCGTGGCATGAGAATCACCGCGCAGGATGTGCTGGAGTATCTAGCGGGCGGCATGACTCCCGGTGAGGTACTGGCTGACTTCCCCGAGTTGGTCGCCGAGGATCTCCGGGCGTGTCTGGAGTTTGCCCCACAACGAGAGCGGAGCCTCCTATTTTTTTGTGCCAGCTAGATTGTTTAGGAGGTCCAATGGATGAAAAGATGTCGAGAATCCAAGCGGACTTCTTTACATGGTTACGGTCCTTTCCGCTGGTGTCGAGTATCGGTCAACCAAGCGATTCGGAAGAGGTGATCGAAGTAGGGGCTTCGCCGATGGCATTGGATTCGGACTTTTGGTCGAAGCGAACGCATGAGGTGGAGGAGAAAGCCAACCGACATCTCACGGTTCTGGAGATCGATCGCATTTTCGACGAGGTGTCGGGCGTCATCGATGAGAACCTTCGTCGCTTTGACCCGCTGGTCAAATACTTTGCACGGTACTTCCCAGATGGTGACTCCAATCGGATCGAAGACGAACGGCAGGTAGCACATAGCGTCAAGCGGGATCTAGCGTGGGCGGCTGTCGAACAGGCCATTGGGCAGGTAGGATTCTTCTCGAAGCTTCTGCTTTGGTACGATCGCGGCCGGTGGCCCTGTGGCTGGATGGGCACTTATCCCAGTGGGCATGTGTTGGTAGCGTAACCTGAATACACATCAGGAGGAGCCTCCCCATGCCCTCGCCTCGCATCCTCATGTGCGCGCCGGACTATTACGGCATCGAGTACGAAATCAACCCCTGGATGAGCAAGCATCGCGGCAGCTCGCCCGATCGCGCGCAAGCCCAGTGGCGAAAGCTGTACGAGACGCTCGTCGGCCTCGGCGTTCGGGTCGAACTCATGACGCCGCAGCCCGGCTTGCCGGACCTCGTATTCACAGCGAACGCCGGGCTGATGTTCCATCAGGCGTTCTACTCCAGCCGATTCCGGCACGAGGTGCGGGCGCGAGAGACGCCGTATTTCGACGCCTGGATGGGCGGCGCGGGCTACTCGGTCCATACGCTACCGGAGGGGACGTTTTTCGAGGGCGCGGGCGACGCCCTGTTCTGCGGGAAGAGCCTGTTCGCGGGATATCGTATCCGAAGTGATGTGCAGGGCCATCAGTATTTGGGCCAGGCGCTCGGCCGGCAAGTGTTGCCGATCGAGTTGGTCAACCCGTACTTCTATCACCTCGATACCTGCTTCTGCCCGCTCGCCCCTGGCGAGGCGATCTATCACCCCGAGGCGTTCGACGCCTACGGTCGGCGCGTCCTCGAGGTCCACATCCCGAAACTGCTCGCCGTCGGCCAGCCCGACGCCCACCGCTTCGGCTGCAACGCGGTCGTCGTGGGCAAGACCGTCGTCATGAACGCAGGCTGCGACGAACTCGCGGCATGCCTGCGGGCGTTGGGCTACACACCTGTGCCCGTCGAACTCGACGAGTTCATCAAGTCCGGCGGAAGTGCCAAGTGCCTGACCCTCCGACTCGACGGCGAGGAGGCGGCGGTGTGGGAGTGACGCGAAACCTCACCCCCCCTCCCGAAGGGATAGCAAGACCGGATAAGCGGGAGACGTGAAGCTCATTGACATGCCCCCAACCCCCTCTCCCGCAGGGAGAGGGGCTTGGGGGCAATGCCGAGAACCGAACGAGTGCAGATACGGCTGTAAGTGCAATGAAAAAGAGGAGTTACGCCAGTATTTATCTCAAGGGAGTCATTTCTCCTTGCTAGATAATAACTTGTGGCGACAAAATGACGCAAAGCCTTTATTGGTAATGGTTTATGCGATCTGTCATTCATCTCGAGCATGCTGCCATACCAACCACTTGCCAAATAACAACTTACGGCAATTTATCGTCTCGTTCAGGTTTCGGCATTGGGCTGGGGGGTGGGGTCAGAAGCTGGGATACTTCGACTTTTCTCTTGT
>JANXSH010001388.1 GCA_025356615.1 Planctomycetia bacterium
GTCTCTTCGAACCCTTCACGAAACGCCGGTAAATGCAATGTTCTCAATTGGTCCAGCAATGTCGCGTTCACTTCCTTGTGAGTCGCCACTCCACACCTCCCAGGTGCGTCGCTTTCTTGCCATGATGGACCTCCTGAGTAGAGTTTACACTCTTAACTGGGTGTCCACCAAACCTGGGGAGGTTCACAGGCCACCGGCGAATGCCGTCCAGTTCAAGCCCTGATCCACACTCTTCCATACGGCGGGGCTTCCGAAGATGTTGATCGATGCGTAGAGATATGAAGTGAAGACCGGATCGATGACGATGGCGGTGACGGGGCCACCGAAAGCGCCTTTCTGTTGCCAGTTTGCACCGTCGTCGATCGTCTGGTAGATCTTGCCGTCGCTGAAACCGGCGTAGATGATGTTGTCGTTCTGGGGGTCGTAGGTCAGAGCCGTGATGCTAATGGCCGTAGGGTCGATTTGATTGGGAGCCGCCGGGCTGATGGCTGTCCAGTTGTCGCCGCGATTCCGGGTTTCCCACACTTGCGTGTTCGATGCGAGGAGGAGACGAGTTGCGTCCTTCGGGTCGAGTGTGAACTTCGTGACGAAGGGGAAGCCGCTTGCCTGCTGTCCGATATTCGCCGGTAGGCCGGTGGTTTTGACCGCCCAGTTCGCGCCCCCGTCATCCGAGCGATACATTATTCCAAATTGCGTACTCGCATAGGCGAAGTTCGTCATGTTCGCAGGGTTGAAGGGGTCGAAGCGCACGAACATCCCGTCCCCGCCGAGTTTCGTCGTCCAGGTATTCGGGACGGCGAGGGCGTTGGTCGTAAGAGCCACTCCGTTGTCTTGGCTGCCTTCCAGGACGTTGTTTCGGCTGCCGGGATCCTGTCCGACGCCGTAAGGTTGTGTGATGTTGAGTCCGGCGGTATTGAGATCCACCCAGGCGGGAAGCGTCCTCGCGCGAGGGAAACCGGCGTTGCTCAACAGGATGCCGATGTTGTTCGAGCCTGCGTTGGCCACAGCGACATCAGGGATAGCGTCGTTGTTGAATAGTCCGGTGGTCACGGAGGTTGGTCTGATACCGCCCGAACCATAGCTGACGGGGGTTCCGAAGGTGCCGTTGCCGTTGCCGAGGAGGATGCTCACGGTATTGGCCGATTGGTTGGCGACGACCAGGTCGAGGGAGCCATCGACGTTGAAGTCCGCCGCCGCGACGCTCACCGGATTGACGCCTGCGGCGAATGCGACGGCGTTCTGGAACGTCCCGTTCGCGTTGCCCTTGAGTATGCTGACCGAATTGTCGAGCGCGTTGGTGGTGATGATGTCGAGGACACCATCTCCGTTGACATCCGCCAAGACGACACTCGTGGGATCGGCACCGACGTTATAGGTGGCAGTAGGGTTCGCCGGGAACAACCCCGTCCCATCATTGATGAACACGTCTACTTTGCTGGCGTGGGTCGTGGCATTGTATTCGGCGAGAACGATGTCGTCGAAGCGGTCGTTGTTCACTTTGCCCACGGCGATAGCCGTTGGAAACAAGTTTACGCCATAGACACCAGTTGAAGTAAAGGTGCCATCGCCCTTGGCAGGGTTGCCGGCTTGGGCATTCCCTTTGAGAACGCGAGTTCCAAATAAGCCGGTGGCCGCGAGGTCGCGCACGCCGTCGCCGTTGAAATCGCCCACCGCTACACCAACCGGAGGGCTGGCCAAGGCGTAGGTGGGTGGCACGCCAGGAAACGTCCCCGTGCCGTCGGCCTTGTTGAGTAGGATGCTCACGTTGTTAGAGCTAAAGTTCGCCGTGACGATGTCCGGCGAGCCGTCGCTATTGAAGTCTCCTATTGCGATGGCCTGTGGCACGGTGGCGGTGCCAGCATGGGTCGGATCGAGTGCGTAGGTGGTTGTTCCCGCTGTAGGGAAGGTTCCGTCGCTGTTGACACTGCCCAACAGGACGGTCACATCGTTGCTGCCCGTGTTCGCCGTCACGAGATCGGGATGATTGTTCGGGTTGAAATCCGTCGCCGCGATGGCAACGGGAGCCGTCCCGACGGAGTAGGTGATCGCGGGATCGAAAACGCCAGGGTTGTAGCGCCAGACACCCCCGTCGTCGCCCTCGAAGACGGTGCCGTCTGGCGCGAAGGCGAAAGCGTGATGATCGACGTGCGGCGAGACCCCACCGGCCGGCCCGGCGATGTTCTGCCAGTTCGTCACCCCCGGATTGGACTCGTAGACGGAAGTCTGCATTCCCAGGTAGAGCCGCCCCGAAGGGGACAGGCCCAGGGCCAGATTGTACCACAGGTTGGTGTCGGTCACGCCGCTCGGCCCGACCGAGGAGCGGACCGTCCACGTCGTCCCGTTCAAGACCGCCTTGGAGACGTTGTTGAAGGTTCCTGTGGCCGTACTCGAAGCGACGTACACGGTCGAGGTGTGATCGGAAGCGAGGGCGAGACGGCCGACGCCTGCGCCCGAAGGGAAGTTCGCACCGAAAGGCTTCGTCCAGGTGTACACACCTCCGCCTTGCGGCGTCCCGAGATACACCCCGTTGTTGGCTCCGCCGCCGATGTTTCCCACCGCCGCGAGGACGCAGGTCTTCCCGGCCATCGTGAAATAATCCAGATCCGTCACGACGGACCCATCAGGTAGTCCCGTCGCAGCGCTGGAGACTTTCGCCCATGTGGCACCGTTATCGGTACTCTGGTAGACGCCCCAGGTCGATGAGAGAGGGACGCCTAGTGTGCCGCTAGGGCCACTGGGAACGACCGCAGCGACTAACACATTCGCGGAGGGGTTGATGATCTTCGAGACGGAGTTGCGGAAGAACTCGTTGGCGGCCGTCGCGCCGGTCGCGATGGTGGCGAACGTCTGGCCGCCGTTGGTCGAGGTCAAGATGCCCGTGCCGTAGCGGCTGTCGCTGCTGAAGTTGGCCTCGCCAGTGCCTACGTAGAGGTTCGATCCAGAGACCGCGATCGAGCCGACATCGATGGCTCCGGCACCCAACCCCGTTGTGTTGTTGACCGTGACGGGGTTATCGGTCAGCGGGGTCCAAGTCCGGGTGGCGCTCGTCAGGTCGTTGCTCCGCCACACGCCGCCGCCAGCGGCCCCGACGTACAGGACGGAGACGCCGCCATACTGGCCTACGGCCAGGGCGCTGACACGCCCCGAGGTCGTCGTGTTCGGCTGGACTCCGGCAGTGCCGCTGAAAGGCCACAACTGCGGGGCCGGCCCCAGCGCGAGCCAGGCATTGGCGGGGTTTCCCGTCAGCAGGCAGCGGGCCTCCAGCTCCTCCACGCCCAGGCGTCTCGAAGGCCGAGCCGAGCTGCGACGGGATTTGCGCGCTCTCGGCGTCTGCTGGCGGAGACCCAAGGTGTTTCGTGCGAGTTGAACGAGGTTCCAGTTCATGGCGATGTTCTTCTGTTGGGGTAGATCATTATTGAGCCGAATGTCACGCATTCAGGGCGAGATGCTTTTCACCGTTGTGGTTCGGACCACTTTGCCGTCTGCCAGGGAGTAGACGCGAACCGTCCACGGTTGGGCGAGCGGATCGGGGTACTTGGCCGAGAGCAGGGCGAATTGCTTGCCGCCCTCGAGGAAGGTCAGGGTCTCCCCCTCGGTGGCGATCTCCCAGATACGCTTGCCCTTGTCGATGTCCCACAGGCGCAGCCGCCCGTCCGAGTCGCGACTCAGACCCCCCTTGCCGTCCGGCGTCGGCGCGGCCCAGTTCGGGTGCGCATTCTTGGCGCGGCCGAGGGCGGGGAACGCGCGGACCTCCCTCTGCTGGGCGACGCTCCACAGCGCGAGGTAGAAGGTCTCGGTGTCCGGCTTATTTGGCTCCGGGGATGGCTCTCGCTTGACCCGGCTGAGGGCGATGAACTCGTCGGCCAGCGCGTCCCTGGGGTCCGGCTCCTCGGACGGGGGCCACTTCGTTCGGTTGAGGGCGGTGGAGGTCTTGTTCGTCAGGAGGCACGCATTGAAACAACACTGCTCCTTCTCCGTATCAATCGAGGCGACGACCCCTCCCGTCGCCAGGTCCACCACCGCGAACGTGAAGGGTGCCCCGCTAACTCCGAAGGTTCTCTTCGGGTCGAATTCTGCTGTCGGAGAGCCGCCCAGGAGGGCGAGTTTCCCGTTCCCCGACAGGGCCATCGAGGACACTTCCATCTTCCCGAATGGGAACTTGCGCAGTAGTTTTCCACTGTTGAGGTCGTACAGTTCGAAATCCCGCTTTTTTTCCGCAGGCACTCGAACGTGAACCAGGAGTTGCTTACCCTCTTTGGACAGACAGCCCAGTGCGTTCCCCTCGGCGTTGCCCTCGAATTGCCAAACCAGTTTTCCCGTGCCGAGATCCCAGAACCGGAAGCCCCCGTCAGCTCCGCCGGAGAGCAGATGCTTGCCGTCGGGGGTGAAGGTCAATTGGGTGATGAAATGCTTGTGCCCGGCAAAGGCCCCGAGTCGC
>JANXSH010000006.1 GCA_025356615.1 Planctomycetia bacterium
CGGTGAGGATATCCTCACCGGCCCGTGCCCTCGTACCGACTCCGCCCATTCGCGTCGCCCTGGCAGGCGACGATGACCCCACTCGCAATGAGGTATCACAATGGCAGATCATACCACCCCCGCGCGCGCGATCCAAACGGATTCGCCCGCCGACACACCGATATTCAGGTACGCCTCGCTGGGCTACGAGTCCCGCGCGATCGTCGAAAATCGAACTAAAGAGATCCACGCCGTCCGAGTCGCCTGGTGTCAGGCGACGGCGCAAAGCGCGATAGATATCGGCCTCGCGCTCCTGTCGGTCGAGGCGAACCTACCGCATGGTCAATGGCTGCCCTGGCTGTCCACCGAGTTCGACTGGACCGACAGGACCGCTCGGCGTCTCATGGCTATCGCGCGTGACGCGGGCAAATCGGACACCGTGTCCGATTTGGAGGTGGTGGCGCTGTCCGCCCTCACCGACGCCTCGGCCCCCAATGAGGTCATCGAGGCAGAGCAATCGCCCATCCTCATATCTGGGCCGACGAGCGCCAGCCGCGAACGCCAGGAGCCGCGTGCCGTCGTCGCGGTGACAAGGCGGACGGCACCGCCTGTAACTCCCGCCGAGGCCGCCTGCCTCTGCCGGGAAGAACTAGCGCAGCTCGAGGCCGAGGGACCTGCTCGGGAGGCGAGGGAGCACGCCGCACGGCAAGCAGATCGCCTCGCGCAATACGCCGATCACCTCCGCCTCGGGCTGCTACAGGCGGCGCACGTCGAGGACCGATCCGCCGTGATCTCGATCACGGAGCGTCATCTCGAGGAGGCGCGGCGTCAGACGTGCCGCGAGGACGCCAAGAGGTAGTCAACGAAACGACCTGAGTGAGTTCGACGATTCGACTTTCTTTTCGTCGAAAGTCGATCATGCCCTCGCGACGTGGTGCCACACACTCGAGGATCAGACGATGATCGATCAACAAACGCCGGCGCGTCGGCTCGTGAAGCTCGCGGAAGCACGGGAGAGATTCCCGGCTGTCTCGCTCTACACACTGCGCCGGATGATTCGCCAGGGTGCTCTTACTGGCTTCAAGCCGAACGGGTCTCGTCTGTTGCTCGTCGATGCCGACGAGTTGGATCGGGCTATCCTCGAGGATGGCCGAGTCAGGCCGACGACGGCCTCCTGAAAAACGAACGAGGTCGAGCCGATGCCCGCCCTCGTCGCCGATTCTCTAGCCCCTGCCTTGAGCGGATACCACCCCGCGTCGAGACGCATCCGACACCCCGCAAGAGTGTACTACTGCCATGTTACAGCCTGATGACGAAAAAAGCAACACCTCAGAAGACGCGATCGACCGATATTGCCGGGAGAGGTGCCTCCCCCGCGCCCTGCTCGACAAGTTGGGTGCCGGGGTCGGCTCCGACGGTATCGAGTGGAGTGTCCCCTATGGTGCCGAGTCCGAGCCGGGCAAACGCTGGATCGCCGCGTACCGACGCATTCGCGATCGGCTGATGGGTGACGGGAGTCACGTGAAGTGGTGGACGCCGCCGGGAACCAAGTCGATCGTCTACGGTCTGCATCTGCTCCGCGCCAACATCTGGGCATACGGAAGGGCCGCCCCTCGGCGCGGATTCCTCACGATTTGCGACGGCGAGACCGACGCATTCACCCTGATGAGTCACTGTTTTCCCTCCGTCGCCTGTCCGGGCGGATCGACCCTCCGCGGGGCTGACGCTCGGCTACCTCCAGCACTTCGGCCTCCTCGTCATCGGTGAGGACAACGACGCCGGCGGCAGGGACGCGACGCCGAAGAAGCTGACGAAACTGGTCGCCCTCGGCTATTGCGGCGAGGCGCGGGTGGTCTCGGCCCCTGGGCCGTACAAGGACATGAACGATTGGCACCGTGCCGCGCCGGAGCGATTCGCCGAGGAGTACGCCTCTGCCGTCGAGGCGGCCGGTCAACCTGCGAGACTACCTGCCGCCGCCGCCGAAGCTTCGCCGCCACTGTTCCGGCGGCGAGGTCGGCAAAGACCGCCGCAAGAGCTACGGCACGAAGGTTCTCGAGGGGTGCGTCGATGAGGTCGAAGCCGCGCCGGAGAAGAGGCGGCACGACATCCTGAACGCGAAGGCGTACAGGGTCGGTCGCCACATGGACGCATGCGGCATCGACGAGGAGACCGCGTTCGAGCGGCTGGTCGATGCCTCGGTCCGATCCGGGCACGACAAGCGGGATGCCATCTCGACGGCGCGTAGCGGACTCCGGGACGGTCGGGCCAAGCCGCTCGACCTGTCCCACCTGGCGGACCGCGACCGCGACGACTACCCTCCCGCCGGGGTAGTCGAACGACCTGCCGGCGGTCCGTCCGTAGCGTCAGACCAGCCCGCCAGGGATGATGCTCCTGGGGACGGCTCGGATGGCCTCACGGGG
>JANXSH010000080.1 GCA_025356615.1 Planctomycetia bacterium
GGCCAGGCACTACGGGGCCGAGGCGGTGGGGGTGACACTCAGCGAGCGCCAGGCCGAACTCTCCAACGAGCGGATCCGGCAGGCCGGCCTGGAGGGCCGGTGCCGGGTCGAGTATCGCGACTACCGCGAGATCGACGACGCACAGGGCTTCGACAAGATGGCGAGCATCGGCATGCTCGAACACCTGGGCGAGTCGATGATGCCGACCTACTTCCGCAAGGCATACCGCCTGCTCAGGCCGGGCGGGGTGTTCCTCAATCACGCGATCACCCTGAAGGCCAACACCCCCTTCCCGCGCTGGACGAATTTCGCCCGGAAGTACGTCTTCCCGGACGGCGAGTTGCGTCCGCTGACCGTCACGATCCGCGAGGCGGAGAACGCCGGCTTCGAGGTCCGCGACGTGGAGAGCCTGAGAGAACACTACGCCCTGACGCTGGAACGCTGGGTGCGCCGACTCGAGGCGCGACACGAGGAGGTCAACCGCGCCTCCGACGAGACGACCTTCCGCGTCTTCCGTCTCTACCTGGCCGGGGCGCGGATGGGCTTCGTGAACGGAGTCTACAACCTCCACCAAGAGCTGCTCGTCAAGCCGGACGACGGCAAGTCCGGCCTGCCGCTCATGCGGTCCGACTGGTACACATGACCGGAGGACCGCAGAAGAGAAACGCCGTTGGCGAAAATGGAAAGGCCGATGAAGCAGTCGAAGCTGCCCCTTTCCGATCCATCGAGAAAGGGGCACCGTTCTGGGGCGCGAACCTTCCGCTCACTTCCCGCATCTCGTGGGTGTATAGTCGTCCGTGAGGCGGGGTGGTCGCACGCCGTCCGAGTCGAAACGGCGGATCCGGTGCGAGTCTCGTTCGCGATGTCGAAGCCAGACGGCCAGGCGACCGGCTGCAACCCGGTTCGAGTGGGTTCGACTCCCACCGACATCTCTACTCCCGCAACGTGCCGAGTGCCAGCAGCGACTTTCGGATACGCTGATCTGGAGCGCCTACGTTGATCGACCCGTAGGGTGGGTCGAGCGGAGCGAGGCCCACGCGGAGGGGCGACATCGCCATTCCCCGTAAGCCCTACCGCCGAACCGCGTGGGCCTCGTTCCGCTCGACCCACCCTACATGCTCCCGAAAGATTTGCCACACCCCTCATGAGGCCGTGCCGAAATTATCGTTGCGACGGGGGCTTTCTGATGGTAGGCTCATCGAGTAGAATCATCCCTACGAGCCTACGCGCGGACCTACCCACCTAAACGAAGCACCTGCCATGTCCCCATTCCAGAGAGGCGTCAGCCGCCGCGAATTCCTCCAGGTCGGCGCGTTGGGGCTGGGTGGACTGACGCTGCCGGACATCCTCCGGCTCCGGGCGCAGGGCAAGAACACCAAGTCGCCGCGCGCCGTCATCATGGTCAGCCTCGCGGGCGGCCCCAGCCACCTCGACATGTACGACCTCAAGCCGGATGCCCCCGTCGAGTACCGGGGAGAGTTCGTGCCGATCAAGACCCGCGTCCCCGGCTTCGACATCTGCGAACACATGCCGCTCCAGGCGAAGATCGCCGACAAGTTGGCCCTGGTCCGCACGTTGCAGTTCGTCGAGCCGATGCAGCACGAGTTGGAGGAAGTCTACACCGGCTTTCCCAAGTCGGCGAAGCGCCCGGCGTTCGGCTCGCTCATCAGCCGGGAGCGGGGCGGCGCGGGCAAGCTGCCGTCCTACGTCAGCCTGGAATACAACCACGGCACTTCGGACTACGAAAACCCACGCTACGCCGGTGCCGCTCACCGCCCGTTGCACATCAGCGGCGGCTCGGGGGTTCGCAACCTCGGCATGATGAACGGCATGACGCGGGGTCGGTTGGAGGACCGGCGCGGGCTGATGCAGTCCTTCGACGGCTTCCGCCGCGACACCGACACGCGCCGCGAGAGTCAGGACATGGACGCCTACACCGCCAAGGCGTTCGACCTCATCACCTCCCCCCAAGCGCGCGACGCCTTCGACCTGAGCCGCGAGCCGAGCAAGGTCCTCGAGCGCTACGGCGACAAGGACGCGAAGTTCGCCTACGTCGGTAAGACGGCGGACTCGCTCTGGTACGGGCACAATTTCCTCCTCGCGAGGCGATTGGTCGAGGTGGGCGTGCCGGTCGTCACCCTGCGGGCGGGCCTGTGGGACCACCACGGCAACGTGATCGAGTCCCAGGGCGGGATCAGCATTTGGCACAACCTGAAGAGTACGTTGCCGCTCCTGGATCGCTCGATCCACGCCCTCGTTACCGACCTACACGAACGCGGCCTCGACAAGGAAGTCCTCGTCGTAGTCTGGGGCGAGTTCGGACGGACGCCGAAGATAGCGCTGAAGGGCCGCGACCACTGGCCGGACGCGAGCTTCGCCCTGTTCGCCGGGGCCGTCCGCACGGGGCAGGTGATCGGCGAGACCGACAGCCGGGGCGAACGCCCCAAGAACCGTGCCCTGGGTGCCCAGAACGTGATCGGGACGGTGTACCACGCGCTGGGCATCGACTACCGACAGAAGCTCAACGACTTCTCGGGCCGACCGATGCAACTCCTCGACGACGGCGAACCAATCTCCGAACTCGTGGGGTGACGCTCTCGAGAGCGTGGACGGTGCGTTACCGGGAGCTGGCACGGGCGTGGGATCGTTCGTCGAGGGAGACGGGACCTCCGCGCGTCCCTTCGTCGGCTGAGTGGTGCTACGCCACTGACTCTTCCGCGTGGGCGATCCGGGGAAAGGTTGCCGGAGATTCGTCTTCGCGGGTGATTCCTTCGGCCCTCTCAAAGAATTCTCCTTCCCATCACCAACCCGACACGATACATTCCACTTGGATTTGCTTCCGGGTACACAACCTATCTCGCACCGGAGGAGGAGTCATGCAACTCGACGTTCGTCGCCACGGCATCGACATCGACGAGACATCCCGCGATCGGCTCGAGAGGCGCGTCGAATTCGCGCTCGGGCGGCTGGGCCAACACGTCTCGCGTGTCTGGGTCCACCTCGCCGACGCCCACGGCCCTCGGGGCGGCAGCGACAAACGCTGCCGCGTCCTGGTCCGTCTGCAACACCTGCCCGATGTCCTCATCGAGGACCACGACAGCGACCTCAACGTGGTCATCGATCGCGCCGTCAACCGCGCCGGACTCACCGTCCGCCGCGAACTCAGCCGCCGCAACTCGCGTAGTCACTGACCACCCTTCGCCCGGCGAACGTGAGCAACTCCCGTTCGCCGGGTCGTCCGATCCCCACATCTCGCGGAAGGACTTCCTCGCCGGGGCGGGCATCGAGGAACTGAAGAAAACGCTGCCGAAGTGCAAGATCGATTGGGACGGCGGTGTCATCGAGCCGAAGGGGAAATGACGTACACATGGGTCCGAAATGACCGAGAGGGCCATCGCGCCGCGAATCGGTGGGACAGATGGCTTCCCGCTTAGAACCGGAAGCCGGTGTACAGCGAGAACAGCGGCGTGAAGCGACCGACCACGTTGCGGTTGCTGTCGTAGTAGTACCGGCGACGGTCGTCGGACAGGCCGATGCCGATGCCCGCATTCAGGCCCAGCTCGAAGCCACCGTTGTCGCCGATGGCGTGGACCCAGCCGATG
>JANXSH010000081.1 GCA_025356615.1 Planctomycetia bacterium
GGTGCGGGAGTCATCTCCATCGGATCGATCGGGGCGGCGTTGATGGCGGGCTGCCAAGTGGGCCGGGCGGCGGGGGTCTGCCGGCCGTAGATGTCGAGCAGGGGCGCGGTGGGGGGGATCATCGGGTAGTTCGGCTCTGCCGGGGGCGACCGATCGATCGGGATCGCCGACGGCGGCGAGTGGAGGGCGAGCGGGGCCTCGGGCGGGGAGGACGAAACGGCCCCGGTCGGCAGGAGTGTCGCCAACAACTGACGCGCGACATCGAGCGGGTAGTTGGCGCGAAGATCCCGAAGGTAGGTCTGTACGTCGGGGGACTGGATCGCTTCGGCGAAGGAGTTGTAGGGGCGAAGCATGTGATACCGGCTCGCCTGCAAGAGGCGCTGGCGCAGGCGCTCGGCCTCGGCCTGTTGTTTGGCCTCGAGGGCGGCGTCGGCCGCCAGGATCATGAAGCGATCGCGCATCGACACCTGCCCGAGGCGGTCGTAGGTGTCGGCCAATTCTCGATAGACGCCCAGACGTTCGCTCGCCGAATCCATCGTTCCGACCCTCCCAGCGCCGTCCGTGGACTGTATTCCGCATCCTGAAATTGCCCAAAGCCCTACAATAGCACACAGAAACCAATCCTTGAAGCCCGACCGGCGCGGAGAAGGCCGATGCCCTCCGATTCTCACCCTCCCATCTACAACCTCCTGCGCGGCGTCCGCGTCCTCGACGCCTCGCGCGTCCTCGCCGGGCCGTACTGTGGCCAGCTCCTCGCGGACCTCGGCGCGGAGGTCATCAAGATCGAGCGCCCCGGTTCCGGCGACGACACCCGCCTCTGGGGTCCGCCCTTTCGCGCCACGGGCGAGAGCGCCTACTACCTCAGCTGCAACCGCAACAAGCGCGGCGTCGCCCTCGACATGAGCGTGCCGCGCGGTCGGGAGCTGCTCCACTCGCTGGTCCGCGTTAGCGACATCGTACTCGAGAACTACCGCCCCGACAGCGCCGAAAAGCTCGGCCTCTCGCCCGCCCAGCTCCACGCGGTCAACCCGCGTGTGATCGTTTGCTCGATCAGTGGCTTCGGTCGAACCGGGCCACTCGCCGACCTGCCCGGCTACGACTTCGCCATCCAGGCCATGAGCGGCCTCATGAGCATCACCGGCCCGAAGGACGGGCCTCCCTGCAAGGTCGGCGTCGCCATCACCGACGTACTCACGGGCCTCTACGCCGCCACGGCGGTCCTGTCGTGCCTCATCGCCCGCGCCAAGTCCGGCCACGGCTACGCGATCGATCTCGCCCTCCTCGATTGTGCCGTCGCCGCCCAAGTCAACGTCGTCCAGGCGTACCTGACGCGCCTCGAAAACGGCCTCCCTCCCGAGGAGGCGTTGCCGGGGATGCAGGGCAACGCCCACCTCCAGATCGTGCCCTACCAGTTGTTCGCCACGGGCGACGGCTGGCTCGTCCTCGCCGTCGGCAATGACGCCCAATGGGCGCGATTTGCCCTCGCTGTCGTGCCGGACCTCGCCGACGATACGCGATTCCAGACGAATCCCGACCGCGTTAGGCAGCGGGAGAGCCTCGTCCCACTCATCGAGCCGATCCTGCGAACGAAGACGACGCGCGAGTGGGTCGCGTTGCTGGAGTCGATCGGCGTCCCCCACGCGCCGCTGTGGGACTACGCCGACCTGTTCGCCCACCCGCACGCCGCAGGGCGAGGCTGCCGAGTCACCGTCCGTGACCCGCAGGGGCGGGCGGTGGAGTTCGTCGGCAGCCCCTTCCACATCGAGGGCGACGATCCGGGGAGGGCGGCGACGTATCCGCCGGGGATCGGCGAGCACACGCGGGACGTGCTGCGGGAGTTGTGCGGGCTGGGAGCGGCGGAGGTGGAGGGGCTGCGGGCGGAGGGGGTGATCGGGTAGGTGAAGTGTCGATTCGATACACGCGAGGCAGACCGTTGCGAAGAGATAAGGGAAGTAGTAGCCGGAGGACGCATGACGACGAATGGCCTTCTTCTCCCCGCGTCGTTCGTCGAAGCGGTCGAAGCTGGATTCTTGAAACGGGAAGTCGGAAACTGGCAGGGGTGTGGTTCTCGAAAGTAGGTAGGAAATGGATCCGCTTTTCCCGAGGAAACCACTGTGAGAGGGCATCTCACCTCGTAACGAGCATCATTTGCAGCCTTTCGGCGTGGGGTGCCCCGTCCGGATTTCCTGAGATATCGGAGCTAGCTAGTGAACAATTGTCCACATTTTCTACCTGCAAACGTGAATCTCACCCAGCTGGCAGCTGCTCCATGTTGAGCGACCTGTTGCAGAATCTGTTGAGTGGTCTCACCGGGGTTCACTCGGCCTCACCCAGGATCACCCGGCATCACGCCGAGCACTCTGCTGCCCCTATCAGCCGTAAACCCTTGTGGCACATGGCAGAAACGAAGAAACCCAGCCTTGCGACTGGGTTTGCTTCTAGTGCCCCGCGTAGGGCTCGAACCTACGACCCGCTGATTAAGAGTCAGCTGCTCTACCAACTGAGCTAGCGAGGCATGGCGCAATCAACTCTATCACTATAGGCATCCGACCGAGCGATTGACAAGTGGGTCTCGCCAAGATTTTTGCGTTTCCGTCCAGGGTTGTTCTCGCCGGCACAACTGGCAGTCTTTCGGAAAGCGCGAGGTCTTTCTCCTGGAAAGTGTAATAAGGATAGGAG
>JANXSH010000084.1 GCA_025356615.1 Planctomycetia bacterium
GCCTCGTCACTCGGTCGTCGTCCACGATCGAGATCGCGACCGGCTCCGCCAGATCCAGCATCCGCCAGGCGACGGCCTCGTGCCCCGCCGGTCGGAACCTCGGCTCGAGTTCGAGGAGATCCCATCCGAGTTCTCGTCCCAGGGTCGAGAGCCATCGCGTCGGCACCAGGAGCCGATCCGCGAACAGGTTCGGCAACGACGCGCCCCCCAACGGCTGATCGGGTTCGAGGTCCAGCCGCCGCAAAATCGCCGGCCGCAGGTGTTGGCCGATGGCATGCGCTTCGAGCCAAGCGATGGACCGAGGGCTTTCCTCGACCTTCGCCACCACCCCCGCACGCCCGCGTTTCGCCACGGCGTCGGGTTGCAGCCCCAGGTGTTGAACGATGCGCGCGACATCTACCGGCGGGTCGAAGAGGCCCACGTCGTCGAGCAGCTCCCGGACGGCGCGATCGACGGCGTCGTGGATTTCCTCACGGGAGGGGGTGTCGCTCATGGGGGTGCCTCTGGGATTGGACGACGCCACCAGGATGGCAGGTTCGTAGGAGGATGTGTAGGTCGGTAGTGCCGGGGGGCGTCAACGGATCCTGGCCGGGGCATGCGCGACCCGTACCCCCCCCGGCCAGAATCCGTTGACGTACCTAGTACCGGGTCTTGGGCTTGGAAGGTTCCACCCTTGTTTATTGCCTGCCAAGGGGGTATTCACTCCCTGCCAGCCTACTCGTGCTTGGAGACAGAACCGATGCGCGCTCTTTTCCTCTTGCTCACCCTGGTCGGGCCATCGGCGGCTGTTAGCCAACCCGTCACGACTCCGGCTCCCCCCCACTCGGTGATTCCGATCGTTCTCACACCGACTCGCCCCGAGGACGGTGGACTCTATTGCTTCGGCGGCTCGCCGATCAACTCCTGGTCCGTGGACATAGCCGGTATCGGGTGGAAGTCCCCCGACAGGAGCGCCGTGGAAGTTGGTAGTGGCGGCGCTACCTGCCGCCGGCCCCTTTGGGAAACGGAGGTCTACCGCCTGTCGGCCTTCGCGGGGACCGATCTGGGGACACGTCAGGAGTATTATCTCGGTAACAACGGGGTTGCGGAACTCGACCTCGGGCTGAGGACCAGCAGGTTGAGTGTCGTGTGGTATCTCACGGAATACGTGACGCTCTCGTTGAGCGTCGATCCCCTGCGCGGGCGTTGGGGATTGCACTGGAGCCAGGCGCCATTGCCACTGACAGTCGTGGATGTCATCGAGATTACTATGGCCACAACTAACCTGTGGATGTGGCCACGCAGAATCTGGCGAGAGTATCAATCCCTTCTAACTCTGCGAGAGCCTGTCGAGGCGAAATAATACTCACGGCGTCCAGTCCACCCCCGGCGTCACCTGCAAGCAGAACTCCGCCAACACCTGCGCCGCGCGCTCCAGGTCGTCGAGGTGGACGACCTCCACCGGACTGTGCATATACCGATTCGGGATGCCGACCAACCCCGTCGCGACGCCTTCGCGGGTCAGCTGGATGGCGTTCGCGTCGGTCCCCGTGGCGCGTGGGGTGCCGCGCGTCTGGACGCCGAGTTCCTTCGCCTTCGCCGCGTCCACGAGGCGGTCGAAGACGCGCGGGCTGATGTTCGGGCCGCGATAGAGGACGGGGCCGTCGCCGAGCTTGATGTCGCCGAACTGCTTCTTGTCGTTGCCCGGTGTGTCGGTCGCGTGGCACACATCGACGGCGATGCCGACCGTGGGCCGGATGCCGTAGGCGCTCGTCGTCGCGCCGCGCAGGCCAATCTCTTCTTGTACCGTCGAGACGCAGTAGATCGGCACCTGGATCGGCTTGCCGTGTAGCAGTCGCAAAGTCTCCATGACGACCCACACGCCGACCTTGTCGTCCATCGCCGGGGAGGCCGCCATGTTGTTGAGCATCGGCCGGTAGCCCAGCGCGAGCGTCACCGAGTCGCCGTGTTCGACGAGGCCCTTGGCCTCCGCGGCGTCCTTCGCGCCGATGTCCACCCAGATGTCCGTGAAGAGCGGCACCTTGGAGCGTTCCTCGTTCGTCAGCAGGTGGATGGCCCGCCGGGAGACGACCCCGGTGATCGGCCCCTTGCGGGTCCACACCGTGAGATATTGGCCCAGGAGGACTTGCACGTCCCAGCCGCCGATCGGCTGGACGTAGATGAATCCGTTGTCGTCGATGTGCTGGACCATGAGCGCGATCTGGTCGCAGTGCCCCGCGAGCATGACACGCGGCAGGTCGTCGGTGGCAGATGCCCCCTCGGGGTAGCGCACGGCAATCACGTTGCCGTGCCGGTCCGTGCGGACCTCGTCGGCGTAGTGCTTGGCCCAGGAGCGGACGACCTCCTGGATGGCCTGTTCGTAGCCGGAGGCGCTGGGGGTGTCGAGGAGGGCTTTCAGGAAGGCGTGGGAGTGGTCTTGCATGGCGTTCTCGCGGTGGGGGCTGATCCTATTAGGATAGGCTCCGCGACCGCGATCGGTCAGCCCTGTCAGCCCGCTTCGGAGCGAGACATCTCCGCGAGATGCGCCGCGATCCGCTCCGCAAGTACGGCGAGCGCTTCGCGCGAGAGGACATCGGGCAGGCGCTCGGCCAGGCCCAGCTGTTGTTCCGGCGTCAGGTGGGTGGTGAGCTGCGCCACGACGTTCAGGAGGTTCCGGCCATGTTTCACACCCTGGGCGGTGGCGTAGAGGGCGTCATGCACGACCATGTCCGTGCCGTCGTCGAGCAGGCGTGCCGCCTTGTACTCCTCCTTTCGCTTCGCCAACTCTGCCGGGTCTGTGATGATTCTCACCTCGATCTTCCGCGCCTGCTTGCGTCGCTCGAGTTCTTCTCGTGAAATCTTCATCTCTAGCCTTCTCTCTGAATGAGGAGTATCGATCGCTGTCCCTTCTGAACCATTTGATCTTTGCCACCGAAGAACCATATCTCTCCAGTATACCCCCCTGGTTCGGGAAAGATACAGGATCCGAGTTCGACCGGAAGGAAGACTCCGTCGTCTTCAGAGTCGAATGACACGAAGAAATCGGCGTCCTGAATGATCTCTTCTGTATCATCCTGGATCAAGGAGATCTGCCCCCGAAACGATCCCCCCTGGAAATACGCCAAGGCAAGGAAGACATTCAACGAATGCCAGTGGGGGAACGAATCGACAACGATCTGTTCGCGTGCGCCTTCCAGGTTATAGACGGCATCTTCGATATCGCTCAGGACGACCTCGTCGCAAAACACGAACGATCGCAGTCGAGGTGTCATCACTGCCAGGCTCATACGCAGTTCCTCGCATCATCTCGAACGTCTGTCTCACCGGGGATAATATGCGGACATGATAAGCCGTATCGCCGCGATCGGTCAGCCCTGTTTTCTCGCCTCGGTGTGCGCAACAGGAGAGGACATGGCAGCCACACCGTTTACACCATCGAGCCGACTTCGCGGCACCGAGATGGCCCGATGCGAACCATCCCATAGGATGTCTCCAGCCCTTCTCCGATGGTGGCCCCCATGCGACCCTCGCACTCCCCCGATTTCCTGGCCGAACACGCCCGCCTCACACGCCGATGGTTCCTCAGCCTGGCGACGGGCACGATCGCGAGCGGGGAAAGACCCGCTCGGGGGGCCGCCCCGCCGGCCGACGCGCTCGCCGGGCCTCTCGCCAAGCTCGAACCCTATTTCACCGCTCCCGAAGACTTCCGAGATGTCTCGCGTGGCAAGCCGTTGCCCCATTCGCTGCCTGCGGCCAAGAAACGCGAGGTCGGCCTGACGCGCGAGACCTGGAAACTCGAGGTGATCGCCGACGCCGACCACCCGCCCAATCTCGGCAAGCAGTTCACCCGCGCGGGCAAGAATGCCCTCGACTTCGAGGATCTGTTACGCCTCGGGAAGAAGCACGCCGTCCGATTCCCCAAGATCATGACCTGCCTCAACATCGGCTGTCCGCTCGGAATGGGACTCTGGGAGGGCGTGCCGCTGCGCGAGGTGGTCTGGTTGACGAAGCCGAAGGCGGACTTACGCCGGGTCGTCTATCACGGGTATCACAACGACGACCCCAAGCAGCTCTTCCGCGCCTCGCTGCCCATCGGGCGGATCCTGGAGGACTACGGCGACCTCCCGCCGGTCATCCTCTGCTATAAGCTCAACGGCCGGTGGCTCGACAGCGAACGTGGCGGGCCGGTGCGCATCATCGTTCCCGAAGCGTATGGCTTCAAATCGATCAAGTGGCTCAGTCATGTCATCTTGACCAACCTGGCCCATGCGAACGACACCTACGCGCACGGGAACAACGACATCGATAGCCCGCTGAAGACGTTCGCCTCCACCCTGTCCGTGCCTTCCACCGGTAAGGCGAACACGCCGATCCCCGTCACCGGGTACGCCCAGGTCGGAATCTCCGGCTTGTCCAAAGTGCAGGTGTGGGTCAGTTCCAACGCGAAGCCTTGGCCTGCGGACGACCCCTATTTCGGCGAGGCTCCCTGGCGAGACGCCCGGATCCTTCCGCCGCCGAAGAAGTGGGGCGGGAAACTCATCGGCGATGCGATCCCGAAGGATACACTCGGATTCGACACGAAGACCGGAGCGCCCCGAGCGTGGCCGATGCGCCTGTGTAAGGTCCACTGGGCGACCCTCTTGCCGGGGTTGCCGGCGGGCGACTACACGTTGCGATGCCGAACCGTGGACGCCAGGGGCCAGGGCCAGCCGATGCCGCGACCATTTCGCAAGTCGGGCCGCTGCGAAATCGAGGCGGTAAAGATCACCCTCGCGGATTGATCTACCTGGAACACGCGATGCCAATGCTTCTTAGGAGGAACGCGGTTGGCGAGCGGCCTGTCAAGGGGCTGTTTCCGAACCACCGAATACAGCCCCT
>JANXSH010000307.1 GCA_025356615.1 Planctomycetia bacterium
TGGGCTTTGTTCGTTTGTTCGTCCCCCCCCTGCTCTTGTCCGCCCCCCGCGTCCTGTGTTACAACCCCCACACTTCTTGTTCTACTTCCGGATCGATCCGTCCTCGCCTCGGGAAGCTCAGCGAACATGAAGAATTTCCTCCGCGCCCTACGTCACGCCTGGCCTTATCGGAGGCGGCTCGCCATTTCCGCCGCTGCGGCCCTCATCGCGGCCATGCTATGGGGGGGGAACTTCACCTCCATCTACCCCGTCCTCAAACTGTTGCACACCAACGAGAGTCTGCACACCTGGGTCGATGGCTGCATCGCCTCGACGCAAAAGGACGTGGACGACTGGCAGAAGCTCATCGACGAGCGCAGCGATGAGCAAAAGGCGCTCGAGAAGCTCCCCCAGACGAAGGTTGTCCTCAAGCAGCAACGCGACCTTTCCAGCGACCTGCTCCGCCTGGAGAACAAGCTCCAGCCCGCACGGTCGTCGCTCTACTGGTACCAGGTGCTGCGCAGGTACATCGTCCTGCTCCTTCCCGACGACTGCTTCCGCACGCTCGTTTGGCTCGTCATCGCAGTATTCGTTGGCCTCGTCGTGAAGTGCTTCTTCGAGTTCGTCCAGGAGTTCCTCGTCGGCAGCATCGTCAATCGGACCCTGTTCGACCTGCGCAATCGCTTCTACCGCAACGCGATCCACCTCGACGTGGCCCAGTTCGGCGAGCAGGGCACGACGGAACTCATGGCCCGGTTCACGAACGACATGGAGTCCCTCGGGGCCGGCCTCAAAATGCTCTTCGGCAAGGTGGTCGCCGAGCCGTTGCGCGTCATCGCCTGCGTCATCATCGCCTGCATGATTAGCTGGCAACTCTCGCTCCTGTTCCTGATCCTCGTGCCGATCGCCGCGATCGTCCTCTACAAGGTCGGCCGGATCATGCGGCAGGCGACGAGGCGCGTCCTCGAGCGAATGTCGAACATCTACAAGATCCTCCAGGAGTCGTTCCAGGGCATCCGCGTCGTCAAGGCGTTCTCGATGGAAGCCTACGAGCGTCGGCGATTCCTCGAGGCGACCCGCGACTACGCGCAGCGAGCGCAGAAGGTCGTCACCATCGAGGCGATGGCCGACCCGATCATGGAAATCCTCGGCGTCTTGGCCGTGGCGACCGCCCTGCTCGCCGGTTCGTACCTCGTGCTGACGCGCCACACGCACATGTTCGGTCTTCGCATGACGGACAAGCCGCTCGAGCCGGAGTCGATGCTCCAGCTCTACATCCTGCTCGCGGCCATCGCCGACCCGGTGCGGAAGCTGTCGAACGTCTTCACCCGGCTCCAGTCGGGTTGTGCCGCCGCCGACCGCATCTTCGCCTTCATCGACCGGATGCCCAGGGTGCAGCCGAACCACGACGGCCCCCACCTGACCCGTCCCGAGTGGCTGCCGCCGCGCCGCCAGCGCGTCCCGATGGAGCAGGCGGAGAGGAACACGATACCCGTCGTCCCGAATTACATCGAGTTCCGCGATGTCTGCTTCTCCTACGACCCCGAGAGGCCGATCCTGTCGCACATCAACCTCACGGTCCGCGCCGGGGAGACGATCGCGCTCGTCGGCCACAACGGCTGCGGCAAGAGTACCCTCGTCAACCTCATCATGCGGTTCCACGACCCCGACCACGGGAGCGTCCTCGTCGACGGCCTCGACCTGCGCAAGACCCACCTCGGCAGCCTCCGCCGCCAGTTGGCGCTGGTAACGCAGGACACGTTCCTCTTCGACGACACGATCTTCGCCAACATCGCCTACGGCACGCGCGGGGCGACGCGTGAGGAGGTCGAGGACGCGGCCCGACGGGCGTTCGCCCACGACTTCATCGTCGGCATGCCCGGTGGCTACGAGACGCACGTTGGGGAGAAGGGCTGCAAGCTGTCCGGCGGCCAGACGCAGCGCATCGCCCTGGCCCGCGCCATCCTCCGCAACCCGGCCATCCTGATCCTCGACGAGTTCACCAGCCAGGCCGACACCTCGAGCGAGGCCGACATCCACCGGGCGCTCGAAGAATTCAAGGTGGGGCGGACGCTGTTCTTCATCACGCACCGGCTGCACACCCTCGAGATCGCCGACCGGATCGTTGTCCTCGAGAACGGCAACATCGTCGCCGTGGGCACGCACTCCGAGTTGATCGTCGGCTGTCCCGCGTACATCCGGCTGCACGAGGCGCAGAACCAGCGTCGATGCGCATGATCGACCGCGTCTCTCGCGTGGGTTGGGCGGTTGTCCTATCGCTGCTCGCCGTCGGGCTGGCCCTCCCTTTCATCGGGCTGGGCGAGCGCGACCTGTGGAGCAGCCACGAGGCGCGGGCCGCGATGGACGCGCGGAGCGTACTCGACCCGCTGCCCGGCCAACCGGCGGGCATGCCGCACCTGGACGACGGCCGTCCCGACTTTCAGAAGCCCCCAACGTTCTACTGGGTCGTCGCCGCCATCGCTCGGTTGCGCGGCGTCGAGGTGGACGCGCTCGCCGTTCGCTTGCCCGCAGCGCTGTCGGCATTCGGGGTGGCCACCGCCGTCGGCCTGACCCTGGCGCTGGGCTTCGGTCGGCCCCTTGCGGGGGCGATCGCGGCGCTCGTGCTGGTGACGAGCATCCACTTCCCCTGGCTGGCGCGCATCGGGCGCATCGACATGCCGCTGACGTTCACGGTGTGTTTGGCGGCGTTGGGGTTTGCCCTGCGAAGACCTAACCCCCTAACCCCCTTCCCTAAAAGGAAGGGGGGACCAGACACCTCCCTCTCTGGCTCCCCCTCCCCTTTAGGGGTGGGGGCTGGGGGGTGGGGTCCTCCTCGGGGAGACCTAAAAGTAGAAGGGGAGCCAGAATCGAACTTGTCTGCCTCCCCCTCTCCGTTCAGGGGAGGGGGCTGGGGGGTGGGGTCTTTCCTCCTCGCCTACCTCGCCTGCGCCGCCGGGGTGCTGCTCAAAGGCCCGATCGGCCTCGTGTTGCCCGGAGCGATCGTGGCGGCGGTCCTGCTCCAGCGCGGGGCGTGGCCGGCGGTGTGGGAAGGCAGGGCGTGGTGGCGATTGATGCAAGAGTTGCACGTCGTGCCGGGGCTGTTGCTCGTCGCGGTGATCGTCGGGCCGGTCTATCTCTGGCTGGAATACGCCTCCGGGGGTCAGTTCGCGCGGGAGTTCCTCTGGTATCACAACGTGACGCGCGGCCTGGGCGGGTCGAACTTGTCGTCCCATCCGGTATGGCTCTATGTGCCGTACTTCCTGCTCTACTTCCTCCCGTTCAGCCCGCTCGTGCTGCTCGGCCTCTGTCGCGTGCCCTGGCGAGACGACGCGGTCGCCCGGTTCGGGCTGGCCTGGCTGGTCGGCGTCCTCGTCCTCCTGTCGGCGGCGAAGTTCAAGCGGGCCGACTACCTCGCGCCGGCCTATCCGGGGGCGGCGATCTTCCTGGGCTGCCTGTGCGAGCGCTGGACGGCGGGCAGGCGCGGCGTGGTCCTCATGGCGGCGCTGGCGCTCGTCGGTTGGGTGGGTCGGCAGTCCGTCCTGCTGCCCGCCGAGGAGCATTATCGCGACTACCGCAGTTTCGCGCAGGTCGTCCGCGAGTCGGCCCCTCGTCCCGCCGAGATTACGTTCTTCCGAACGGAGGCGCACGCGCTCGCGTTCCATGTGGGCCGACCTCTGGGCCGGTTCGTAGAATGGGAAGCGTTGGAGGCTCGACTCCTCCGCCCCGGCATCCATCACGTCGTGATGCCGCCGAGCGTCCTCGTCGAGTCCCGCAGTCGGCTGCCCGGCTTCGTCCTCGACGAGGTGTCGAGGAACACCGACGCGACCGGACGACACGAACGCCCCCTGGTGTTGGTGCGAGCCAGACTCCGAACCCCCGCGAGCGACCATGCCCGAATTCCCCAAGCTGCCGCCGATCTCCCACGAGCCGATCAGCATCGTCCTGCTGGCCCATGAGACCGACTCGTCGATCGACGAGTGGCTCGGCTTCGCCGATCGCCGCGCCGGAAGGGACGAAGTCCTCCTCGTCGATGACGGCGTCGGCGTGCGACCGACGCCTCATCCGCGACTCCGCGTCATCGTCCACGAGAAGGCGCGCGGGGTCGGTGCCGCGCTACGATCGGGACTGGCCGAGGCGAGCCGGCCGCTGATCTTCTACACCCTGTGCGACCCGCGCTACCGCCCGGAGATCCTGGAGAAGTTCCTGGCGGGCAAAATGGAGGAGTCCGAAGACCTCCAGATCGATCACATGCACCTCATCTCGGGCTATCGCGCCGGAGTTCGGGTGCCCGCGGCGCTGCGCGCCGTCGGGTGGGCGTGGCGGATGGCCTTGCGCGTCGCGTTCAGCTTGCCGACCCGCCCGCTGCCGGGCTGGCTCGGCTGGCGGCGGCACTTCGCCACCCTCGCGTCGCGGGTCTTCCTCGGCATTCGATACGTCGATGTGGCCTGCCCGGCGCGACTGCTGCGCCGCGACATCCTGCCGCGCATCCCGATCCAGAGCGACGGCCCGATGGCCCACGCCGAGCTGCTCGCCAAGGCGAACTTCCTCGGCTGCGTCCTCGGCGAGGAGGTGCCCCTCGCCCTCTCGCCGGGGCCGTACAACGGCGACGCGAGGGCGATCTACCGCGAGGCCAAGAGGCTGTTCGATCACCCCGACTTCGGCCCGGCAGTATTGCCCCAGGTAGGAGACCCGAACCCCGCCCGGACCGCGATATGCCCTCCATCGCCTTGAGCCAGTGGCAGACGGACCGGATGCCGCGTTTGGATGAGCTGGAGGCGCATTGCGCCGCGCTCTCTGGGGCATCTCCGCCGGAGACGTTGCAAGGCTATGTAATGCTCCTGAGCGGACACTTCCAGGGGTTTTGCTGGGATCTCTATAACGAGTGCGCTCAGGTCGTAGGAAGTTTCTGCCCTGTGGGGTAGTCCGTGAAGCACCCAGCCACGAGAGCGGAGCATCCCACGTTTTGGGTCATCGTCCCCCGCGTCGAGTATCGAACTCGACGCAACTCCTACCGCTCCTTGTAATCCTCGACGGGATAATAGACCGCCGGGCTGGAGAGGAAGGGCAAACCGTCGAGTTTGGTACACGCCGCGCGAAAGTATCCTGTCGAGGCGGTGTGCGTCATGATGACGAGGTGGACGCGCTGTTCTGCGGGCAGGTCGGGCACTTCGTGTTGGATCACGGAGGCGATGCTGATCTGGTGCTGGGCCAGCACGCTCGCGACCTCCGACAGGACACCGGGGCGGTCATCCACCAGAAGTCGCAGATAGAACCGACTGCGGACCGAATCCGCCGGACGCATCTTCAAACGCGGTCCGTCGTGCGACCATAGCCGTTGGGTCTGGAACAAGCGCTGGGTTCGCCCGATGGCCAGGTCGATGAGATCGGCGGTGACGGCGCTGGCGGTCGGCATCTGGCCCGCCCCCTTGCCGTAGAAAAGCGTGTCCTCGACGGCGTCCCCGGTGACATGGATCGCGTTGTATGCGCCGCGGACCTGGGCAATCGGGGTGTGTCGCCGAAGGAGGACCGGCGAGACATGGGCCGCGAGCAGCCCTTCGCTCAGCCACGTCTCGGCGAGGAGCTTGATGATGTAGCCCAGTTCGCCGGCGAAGCGGATGTCGATCGAATCGATACCGCCCACGCCCCGCCGCTCGATCGCCTCGAGGGGGACGGTCATGCCGTAGGCGATCTGCGCGAGGATGGCGAGCTTGTGGGCGGCATCGGTGCCGTCGATGTCGAGGGTGGGGTCGGCCTCGGCATAGCCACGCTCCTGGGCCTCGGCGAGCGCCTGGGCATAGGTCTGGCCGGTCTCGGTCATCGCCGACAGGATGAAATTGCTCGTGCCGTTGAGGATTCCCTGGAGTGAGAGGATCTGGTTGGCCGCGAGGGACTGGGTCAGGGCGGCGATAATGGGGACGCCGCCCGCGACGCTGGCCTCGAACGCGATCGCACGCCCGTGCTTCCGGGCGGCGTCGAATATTTCTGTGCCGTGGGTAGCGAGTAGCGCCTTGTTCGCGGTGATGACATCCTTGCCCGCCGCGAGGATTCGGCAGACGGCCTGCCTGGCCCACTCCACGCCGCCGACGAGTTCGGCGACGACCTGGACTTGGGGGTCGGCGAGGACAATGTCGAGGTCCGTCGTGAGGATTTCGGGCGGGATTCGCACGGCACGCGGCTTCTCCGGGTGGCGAACGACCACTCGACGGAGCAAGAGCGGACGACCGGCTCGCGCCGTCAGCCGATCGGGTTGCTCGAGCAACAACCGGGCAACGCCCCCTCCCACCGTACCACAGCCGACCAGCGCCACGCCCAGCGGTTCGCTCATTCGTCCTACCTCTCCGATAACGGGATTTCGTCGAGGTTCTTTGTAGGAGAGAGAGGTGAGGATGTCCCTCGTCACGACTCCGGGGGCGGGTATTGGGGTTAATAAAACGAAGAACCCCTCGTGAAATGAATCACGAGGGGTTCGATGGACCCGGCAATAACCTACTCTCGCCCTCGACGGACTACCATCGGCCCTGGATGCTTAACGGCCGTGTTCGGAATGGGAACGGGTGTGACCATCCA
>JANXSH010000152.1 GCA_025356615.1 Planctomycetia bacterium
CTGTGATGCGACCCGGTTCGGTCATTTTTCCTTTCTCATCGACTCGGGGGGAATAAAATGTGATGTCCAAGGTGTTCCACGTCTCGGGCTTGCGGACGGCTTTCTTTTGCGCTTCCTTGTCGGGAGCAATAATTCCGTACATGGCACCGACGGACCCGGTAGGGGCTGTGTCATTCATGTAGGAGTCGAGAATCTGGATTTCGTAACGGCTCTGGAGGAATACGCCGCTATTAGCGCGGCCCTGGCCCTTCTTGTCGGCCATTAGCGGCAGCCAAAACTCGACGTGCAACTCGAAGTTCGGACCGAAATCCTCCTTCGTCATAATGTCCTGTTTCCCTGATGTGACCTCGATATGCCCGTCTTCGACCACCCACTCTGCGGGCTTGCTGTCGAGCGCGACCCACCCGGTCAAGTCTTTGCCGTTGAAGAGGGAAACCCATTTGCTGCTAGGTTCGCGAGGCTCTTCCTTGCCCGGTTCCTCCTTCTTCACCACCCGCTTCCCCTCCATCCTCACCCGGACCGTGACCACGCCCCCCTTCTTCAGCGTGAACTCCGGCGTGTCCAGCACCAGCCCATCCGCCCCCTCGACGCCGATCGTGTACGCCCCCGCCTTCAGCTTCTTGTTGCGGTCGCTCGCCGTTAGCGTGTAGCGCACCTTGCCATCCGGCCCGGTCAGAATCAGCTTCCCGCCCTTGATCCGCGTCTCTACCGCATCATCGTTCATCTCGACGATCAGCGTCCCGTTCGGCGTCTCCATGCGGAACACCACCGCCGCGACACCGATGACCAGCGGCACCAGGAGGGCCAGCGCCAGGGCGCTGAGCTTACCTCGGCCCTTCTTCCTCTTTTTCGAGATCGGCGCGGGTGTCGGGAGGTCTTCCAGATCGCCGAACGGCGAGTGATCGACCATCGGCGAGGGGATACGCTCGACCTCGACGGTAACGGTTAGCGGCAGGGGCGGAGGCGTAGCCGTCGGTGCTTCCTGATACCGACCCAGCGCGTTCGCGAACTCTACCATGCTCGAAAATCGGCCCGCCGGATCCTTCGCCATCGCCTTGCGACAGAGGGCATCCAGCCGAGAGTCTACGTCGGGGCGGAACTCCCTCACCGGCGGCACCGGGGCGGAAAGGATCTGGCCCATCACGACTCCCATCGAGCCGTTGTACGGCGTCTTCCCCGTGAGCATCTCAAACAGCATCACGCCGAGTGAATAGATGTCCGTGGCCGAGCCGATACCCTCCCCTCGGACCTGTTCCGGGGACATGTAGCTGGGCGTGCCGACGATCCCGCCGAGCCGGGTCAACTTGACCTCACTCGGGTCCACGTCGGCGACTCGTTTCGCCAGGCCGAAGTCCGTGACCACCGGCTCGCCATCCTCCGCGATCATCACGTTGGCTGGCTTCAGGTCGCGATGGACGGTTCCCTTGCCGTGGGCGTGTGCCAGGCCGAGAGCGACCTTGCGAATGATCTCGGCGGCCTGGTGTTGGGGCATCAGGTCATCGGAGTCGAGTATCGCCTCGAGAGTCCTGCCGGCGATGAACGCCATGGTGATGAACGGTCGGCCCTCGATCTGCCCGGCGTCGAACACCGTGCAAATGTTCGGATGGTGCAGAACTGCAGCCGACCGGGCTTCGCGGACGAACCGCTCGACGCGCTGCGGCGATTCCGCCGCGTCGAAGTTCGGCATCTTAAGGGCGACCTGTCGTCCGAGTTGCGAATCCTCCGCCAGATAGACCGCGCCCATTCCGCCCTGGCCGAGCAGCTTCAACACCCGGTATCGACCGAAGTTCGCGGGCAGGGCCGAGAACAGCTTCCCCGTCGAGGCGGGGTGGCTCTTCTTCGTATCGGTCATCTCGCCGTCGAAAGTCGGCTTCGCGATGAACGGCGTACCACACTTCTTGCACTTCACATTGCGACCGCTGACGGCTTCGCCGACGGAGGAACTCACTCCGCAGGCGGGATTCGGACACTGGACGACGAGGGGCATGGCGAACCTTGGGGAAGGAAAACCTTGGTCGATAAGCTCGTCCGAGAAGAGGTAGTATAGCAGGTGTAGTCAGCCTGTCATCACCGGCGCAATTCCAACAAAGAGAATTAGCCCCAGAGGAACACAGGTATACACGGTTCGCCCATCGACACCCGTAGAAATAGCCCTGGAGGCATTCTCATGTCAGAGAAGAAAGCGGTATGTGTGTTTTGCGGTTCCTCGACCGGCAAGCGGTCCGAGTACGCCGAGGCCGCGAGACGACTGGGAACAGCGATCGCCCGGCGCGGGCTGGAACTAGTCTACGGCGCGGGCCATGTCGGCCTCATGGGCGTCCTCGCGGATGCGTCGCTCGCGGCCGGGGGCCGAGTCGTCGGCATGATCCCCCGATCACTCGTCGATCGCGAACTGGCCCACGCAGGCTTGACCGAGTTGCTCGTCGTCGAAACGATGCACGCACGCAAGGCGCTCATGGCGGAGCGCTCGCAAGCGTTCCTAGCCCTGCCGGGCGGCTACGGGACGCTGGACGAGCTTTTCGAGATCCTCACCTGGTCGCAACTGGGCATCCACTCCCACCCCGTCGGCCTCGTCAACATCGCGGGATACTTCGACCCGTTGCTCGCGTGGATCGATGGTGCTGTCGAGGGCGGCCTGCTGCGCGAGAAGCACCGGGCGATGCTGCTCGTCGGCGACGATCCGGAGGAGTTGTTGGAGCGCGTGCTGGCGCGGGGCGATGGTGACGCGGAGTCGAAGTGGCTGCCGGCATAGGGTGCCGCGAATACTTCGGTGAATCGACGACGAAGCTGTCGAGATCGAGTCCATTCTACTAACCAGGATGGCTGTCTAAGGGCGAATTCGCTCCGGCGCGTGGATTGGTATCGTCTCTCGTCCGGTGATTCCTCGACCGCTCTGGCCGAAGTCGTATACTAGCCCCGCCCCGCCTTCTACGTCGCACGAGACCTCCCATGAGCGATCGCTACTTCGACCCCGACGGCCTCGCCCGCGTCGGCAACATGGAACTCGTCGCCCGCCAGGTCGTCGAGGGCTTCCTCACGGGCCGGCACCGCAGCCCGTACCATGGCTTTTCGGTCGAGTACCTCGACCACCGCGCCTACACGCCCGGCGACGACATGCGCGCCCTCGACTGGAAGGTTCTCGCCCGCACGGACAAGTACCACATCAAACTGTTCGAGGACGAGACGAACCTCCGCGCCCACATCGTCCTCGACTGCTCCAAGTCGATGAGCTACACCAGCGACCCGAAGAAGTACCCCACGAAACTCGCCTACGGGAGTTACCTCGCGGCGGCACTGTCGTACCTCATGATCCGCCAGAACGACGCCGTCGGCCTGGTGCTTTTCGACGACCAGGTCCGTCAGTTCCTGCCCCCCAAGGCTCGGCCCACGCAGTTCCGCCGCGTCCTCGACTTGCTCGACCACGCGATGAGCCATGACGATACGGACGTGGGGGCGGTGCTGCACGATGTCGCCGAGCGCATCCCGCGCCGCGGGCTGGTCATCCTCATCAGCGACATGATCGACGACGAGGCGAGCATCGCGAGCGGCCTGCAACACTTCCGGCACAACCACCACGAGGTCGTCGTCTTCCACGTCATGGACGACGCCGAGTTGACGTTCCCCTTCGACCGGCTCACCCGCTTCAAGGACATCGAGGGCGTGGGCCGACTCACGGCCAACCCAAAGCAACTCCGCGAACGCTATCTTTCGCGCATCCACACCTTTCAAGAGAATCTTAAGGCGACCTGCTTCGAGCGGAAGGTGAATTACGAACTGGCCAACACGAACGAGCCATACGACCACCTGCTCGCGGCGTACCTGGAGAAGCGGTCGCGCGTGGGGTGAGCGGGGCTGCTTCATGGTACGATCCCTTCGAGAATCGAGTGAGGAGGACTGCACGAATGAGCATTCTCATGAGCAAGACCGACTCAGATGCACGTCTCGTCCTCCCGCCGGATTTCGCCTCCTGCGAGGTCGTCATCGAGCGCAACGGCTATGAACTACGGGTGTGGAAGGCAACCTCGCCCAAGAGAAAGCGTCGATACACATTCCATGAATTGATGGCCGGCGTTACCCCGGAGAACCTCCATGCCGAAATAGATATGGGTCCGGCGGTGGGAGACGAGGCTCTATGAACCAACCCCGATACGTCCCTCTACGAGGCGATTTCATTTGGGTGTTGCTACTTTGCGACGACCTAGATGTTATTCACAGGAAAGGAGTTACGTCACCGAACAATTGCCAGAATCGCCAAAACGCCTCCTAGATGAAGCCGAGAACTCAGCCAGACAATCAGAGAC
>JANXSH010000159.1 GCA_025356615.1 Planctomycetia bacterium
CGCGAGGCGGCGCGCGCTGGCCTCGCGTCGCGGCTGAACGGCCGCACGAAATCGCCGACAATGTCCCTACGGCGTCGCCTTCGCGCCGGACAACCCGTCGCTCGCGCCGACTCCGACGGCAGGGCCAAGCTCTGGCCGGCCCGACCTCGCGTGGTAGGTTCTTGGTAGGTCGAAGTTTCCTGCTCGACGTAAGTCATTGGGCCCACCTGGATTCGAACCAGGAACCAAGGGATTATGAGTCCCCTGCTCTGCCGTTGAGCTATAGGCCCGCCATGCTCGATCGAGCGGTCTCTGGTATGCCAGACCCGAAAAGGCTCCCTCGAGTTCACGTCCCTGAAATGCTTCTGCGGTGTGGACGGGTAAAATGGATCCTACCAGGAGAGGTGTTGGCCCGTCTGCGAGTCTCGGCAGTGTGAGGTCATCCTCCCTTGCCCCCTTCCAGGTGGAAGCGGTGCAGGAGGCGATGCAAAAATGGGGCCAGGAGGATGCCCGCCGCCACGATCAGGGCCAGGCCGCTGTACAGGGCGTAGAGACCGGCGAACAGCTTCCCGCCCCAGGTCTTCGGCGGATCGAGTGGCCCCATGCCCGACAGGATCATCGAGGCGTTGGCGAAGGCGTCGATCCAGGCCATCCCCTCGTAAACGTGGTAGCCCCCCATTCCCGCTAGCAACGACACCCCGATGAGCAGGGCCGACGCGCCGAGGTTCCTGAGAACCCGCGTCGCGAACTGCTTTCGGCCCAACAACGGCTCGTGTTTGGACTCGTAACCCAGTAGTCGGCTTCTTGCCAAGGTGTTATCCCTTCCCGACCGCGAGTGGAATCTAGAACAGCACGGCCGTCATCACGATCGTGTAGAGGACCACGCCCATCGTGAAGATCGCCGTCATAAGCACGACGACCGCGCGGCCCGCTTTGACATCCTCCCGGTGGAATTCCTTCCAGTCGTTTTCGGTGAATGGGAGGTCGGGATGGGGGGTGTGATGGGGGTCGCTCATCGTTTGATCTCTCGGTCCGAGGGAGGTTGGCTCACTTTCCTATCTTATGAGGATAGCCGACCGACCCCATTCGGGGCAAGGGGGAGGCTGTGCTATGTTCCGAGGGTTTGTGATGCGGTTGACCCACCAGTAACTTGCCCCAAGTGCCCGCCACTCCAATCCTTGAGCGAATCCGGTCGCCCCGACAAATATTTTCAAGTCCCCGGCCCGACTCGTCGATACTATCGGTACAGCTTTCCATAACAGGCTGAGGGGGGGTCGGAGTCCGGAGTTCCGGTCTACCGGCGGGATCGTATGGGGGGGATGTTCCATGGCCACCGGATTGATCGCCTGGACCTGCTTACTGCTGGCCGCAGCTACGCCGGATGATGTCGCGTACATGAACCGACGGGATTTTCGGATCCCGATCAACATCAAGGCGGGTCACAAAGCGAACGTCAAAGAGTTGCTGCTCTACACGTCTCGGGACGAGGGCAAGACGTGGGAGATCCACAACCGCGCCAGCCCGGCCGCCACGGGGTTCGACTTCGTGGCGCAGGGCGACGGGATGCTCTACTTTAGCGTGGCCGTCCTCGACCAGGCGGGCAAGATGGACCCGCCCGACATCTACGACGCCAAAGTGGCCCGTATGAAGGTCTACGTCGATACGACGAAGCCGGGCGTCCGCATCACATCGGCCGAGCGGGTCGCCGACGAGGTCCGGGTGAGTTGGGAGGCGCGGGAAGAAAAGCCCGAGTGGGCCTCACTCCGGCTGGAGTGGCGCACGGCCAACGGCAGCCAGTGGACGCCGTTGCCGATCGAACCCGGCTCGCAGGGCTTCTACAGACTCCGCCCCGGAGTGGCCGATGCCCTCGTCCTGCGACTCTCCTTGAGGGATCTCGCGGGCAACGAGGGCGTCGATGAGAAGCAGGTCGCCAGCTCGGCCGTGATGACGACCTCGGTCGATCGCGGAGGGAACACGAGCGGGTTGATTACGACCGGCGGACAAGACATCGGACTGCCTCCTCCCTCGCCAACTCCTGGCCCGGTGGCCGGCTCGCCGACGCCGCTGGCGACACGACCGACCAGCGAGCCGATTTCCGCGTCTCCGTATTCGCCGATGCCGACGCGAGGGTCGTTGCCGTCCTTGCAGATCGTCAACAAGAAATCGCTGAAGGTCGGTTTCGATGTGTCGAAGGTCGGCCCTTCGGGTCTGGGCAGTGTGGATGTGTATGAAACGACGGACGAGGGGGCGACCTGGAACAAGTCCACCGCCGACCCCGCCGCGTCGCTTCCGGTCTCTCCCGAGACGCGAACTGTGGGCACTCAGCGCGGTACGGTCACGGTCCAGATGCCCCAAGAGGGTGTGATCTACGGCTTCTACCTCGTCGTCAAGAGCCGGGCGGGTTTGGGCAAACCCGGCCCCAAGTCGGGCGACGCGCCCCACCTGCGGATCGAGGTCGATGCGACCGAGCCGGAGGCGAAGTTGTTCCAGCCCCAGCCGGATAGCAGCCGCCCCAACGCCCTCATTCTGACCTGGGAGGCGAAGGACCGGAATCTGGCCACGACCCCGATCTCGTTGGAGTGGTCCGAGTTCGGCAAGGATTGGCACTCGATCGGGGACACGATGCTCCCCAACACGGGACGATTCACCTGGCAGGTTCCTGCGAACATTCCACCCAAGGTCCACCTCAAGCTCACAGTCCGCGACACGGCGGGTAACGTCGCCACCGCCCAGACCGCCGCGCCGGTTCTCATCGACCTGACCGAGCCGGAGGTGTCCAACGTGATGGCGATCATGAACGGCAAATAAGGCGAGCGGATTTTGGGGTAGCAACAGGAAAGGGGAGCCGATCGGCTCCCCTTTCGCGTGAATCAGACTTCCCGGTGAGCGGCTCACGCGGGGAGGATGTTCGAGGACGACTTACCGGCTGGCGACCACGCTCGGGTTCTCGAGCGAGACGGTCACGTCGGTGCCGGCCTTCACGCTGACTTCGCGGGTCACGACGACTTCTTTGCCGTCGCGGACGAACTCGGCCTTGAAGGTGTAGCTGTAGGACTTGCCGTTCTGTAGGATCGGCGACTCGAAGGTGCGAGTCGTCTCGGTCGAAGTGGTCATGGTGCCGTCGATCGACACGCGAGCGTCGCTCGGGACCGTGATCGTGATCCGGGCCGGGGCGGCCTCGACCGTCTCATTGTCCACGGGCGGCTTATTGAGCTTCTCGATCTTCTTGCCATCGACGGGGGGACCGACCGGGGTGCCTGGGTGAGAAATCACCGGGGCCGGGTGAGACATCACCGGGGAGCCGTAGCAGCCGACGGCCGGAGCGCCGTAGCAGGCGACGGCCGGAGCGCCGCAGCAGGTCGCATAGCCGCAGCAGGTCACATAGCCGCAGCAGCCCTTGCAGCTCTTGGCCTTGTGCATCCGATGGCCCTTGCAGCCACCGTAGCACGAGGAGCTCGAGCAGGAGTAGGTCACGGTCCCAGAGCAGCCCGAGCAGCCCTTGCAACCACGATTGAACAGGGCTGGCGTTTCCGCGCCACCAGCCATTGCCATCATCAGAACAACACCGTACATAGATCTTGCCTCCACGCAACGCGCCACAATTCGATAGGGCAACCGCCCCCATGTCACCTATGAGTCCCCAGTAGACTCGCCCCCAGGCTTCTCCACGCCGATCAGATGGTCTCTCGAGCAATTCCGCACGAGGTTACTTCCGAGACATTCCGAGGCCATTCGATGGTGCGACCAACATCGAGCTGTTAGTTGCACCTGGAAAGCTGGATGGACCAGGTGTCATGGATGATATAGTAAAACTAGATAGACTGCATATCAAGGTCATATTGGGTTAAATGGAGAAAATAGATAATTTGATGATGATGGATAGGCCGATCATGCCAGTTGATTTCTGAGAGCGTGTGAAGGAATCGGTTTGGGCGAGTCGGGAGCGTTAGCGACAGGAGTTTTGCTTGGCGTCTGGTTTGGAGTAGAGGGTGTCGCCCGTCGATCACTCCGGGAGCGTACCAGTAGTTTCGAGGATCACGGGGCGTTGCTGGTTAGACCCCACCCCCCGCCCCCTCCCCTAAAAGGGAGGGGGAGCAAGAGCGGCCAATTGGAGACTTCACGCCAAAAGACATGCCTCCGGCTCCCCCTCCCTTTTAGGGGAGGGGGCGGGGGGTGGGGTCTAACCAGCAACGCCCCGTGATCCTCGAAACTACTGGTACGCTCCCGGCTCGCCTAATCCTTCACAACCTCTGAGAGCATTCCGCCCCGATTCGTTCCTGGATGCCAAAACCCGATTCTCCACCAATCTTGCTGATAACGTGTGAAGAAATCGGGGGCTTGGGCCAGCCCCGCCGACCGATGAAGCGGAACACGGGCAAGAGACGGTCGACCTTGGTGGCGTCGAACTCGAGGCGGACGCGGTCGGTGCTGCTCTGGAAGAGGCCCTCGGCAGAGCGAAGGCTCTGGTACTGGTAGACGGGCGCGATGGGGGATCCGTCCGCGTCGGAAATCAGCAGGGCGGTGTGCGACTCGTAGCCGAGGTCGTCCCGGTTCCTCGAGGGGGTGCGGTCGGCCTTGGAAGTGTGCCGGGGTAGTGCAGCTGGCACCAGTCGCAGGCGACCAGGGCGACCTCGGAGCAGGAGGAGCGCGCGGCGGCATCTGCGACCTGGAGCAGGGGTTGCATCAGGACGGGCAAAGTGGTGTCTTCGTTCCCGAAGAACCGCCAGGCGGCTCGAGTGGCGGCGAAGGAGTCGCCAACGTCCGGCAGGTAGCGGATGCCGGCGACGACATCTCGTAGGGTGGCGGTGTGACCCTTCACGAGTTCCTCCTAACGGTCTCGGAGTCGTTTTTCTAGGTCAGGCACATAAGGTACATACTGTACATTATACCCTTCTCCCAATTGTGTAGATACCAATGCCTGCAAGGGGAGGGGGGGCTGGGGTGAGGTCTTCGCAGCGCCATGCCAAACTCTATTCGGGAATTGCTCGCCCAGTTCGACGACACCGCGCCGCTGGCGCAGGCGCGCACCGTCCCCGCCGCCTGGTATCACGACGCGGATCTCGCCGACTGCGAGCGCCGGCACGTCTTCGGCGACTCGTGGCTGGCCGTCGGACGGTCCGACCAGGTCGCCGAGCCAGGCCGGTACTTCACGGCGGAGGTCGCGGGCGAACCGCTCGTCGTCGTGCGCGGCGAGGACGGCCGACTCCGAGGCTTCTACAACGTCTGTCGCCATCGTGCCGCCCGCGTGGCCTGTGAGGCGGAGGGCAAGGCGTCGCGCTTCCGCTGCCGCTACCACGGATGGACGTATGACCTCACAGGCAGGCTGCGAGGCACCCCCGAGTTCGACGGGGTCGATGATTTCCGCCGGGAAGACAACGGCCTGCCGCCCGTCGCTGTCGCCCAGGACGGCCCACTCGTCTGGGCACACCTCGGCCCGACGCCGACGCCGTTCGACGAGTGGCTCGGTCCCCTCGCGCGGCACGGCCTCGACGCGAGGATGGCCCCGCTGCACTTCGTCGCCCGCAAGGAGTACCGCCTCGCCTGCAACTGGAAGGTGTTCGTCGATAACTACCTCGACGGCGGCTACCACGTCAACACGATCCACCCCGCCCTCGCCGGCGTCCTCGACTACACGAAGTACCGCACCGAAATCGACGCCCACGCCAGCATCCAGATCAGCCCGCTGGATCGCACAGGGGATGCCGTCTCCAGCGTCCGCAAGGGCGAGAATGCGTATTACGCCTGGGTCTTCCCGAACTTCATGCTCAACCTCTACGAGGGCGTGATGGACACCAACCTCGTCCTCCCCGACGGCCCCGGCGCGTGCCGGGTCGTGTTCGACTTCTACTTCGCGGATCGCGAAAGTGACGGCGCGAAGGAGTTCATCGCACGGAGCGTCGCCGTCGCCGACCAGATCCAGCAAGAAGACCTCGGCATCTGCGAGGAGGTGCAACGGGGCTTGCGAAGCCGTAGTTACGACACGGGCCGATTCAGCGTGCGGCGCGAGGCGGGGGGGTATCACTTCCACCAACTGCTTGCGCGGAAGCTCCGCGCGGGGATGGGCGGGTCGTAGGATAGTCATGTAACGCATCCGAGAGCGAAGGTTCCCATGAGGTCCAATCCATGATCGCGAACTATCGAGTAACGATGTCCCTGACGCTCCTCGTTTCGCTGCTACTCTTCGGGGTGGGCAACGCGGACGACGAGCCGGCCAAAACGAAGATCGAGAGGAACGACAAGCTCGACGGAACCTGGGATGACGAGGGAAAGATTTGCGTAATCACCAAGAATGAAATCACCATATATTACTCGACGAGCCAACCTCCCACGAAAATCAAGATCACGATCGACTCGACAACAAAGCCAAAGCAAATCGATTTCGACGAGAAAGGCAGTGCCGGTCTGGGCATCTATGAAGTGGTCGGCGACACCATGAAATACTGCGTCGGGATGCCACCCTCGCGAGGCAAGGGGATCCCTCGACCAGCGGCCACTCGACCGACGGAATTCAAACAAGTGCCAGGAGAGACGGTTCTTCGGACCCTCAAACGTCGCGAGCCTGCGGCGGGAACGGCCGTCAAGATTCAAGAGACGTATCTGGAAAACGAGGCTCTCGCGGATGTGAACTATACGGGCCGGATGGTGACGGTGACAGGGACGGTTCAGCGGATCCAGCGCGGCGAAGGTGGCTATGTGGTCGCCTTCTCCCCGAAGCCGGTACACCTGCTATTCAGCTTCGACTATGCCACGCGGAATCGATTGGCGAAATTAAATAAGGGGAATGAGGTGACGATCGAAGCTCTTTGCCTCGGCAAGCGTTTCGTCAAAGGCGACTCGGGCGAAGAAGCGATCTTCTTCGCCGGCGGCAAGATCATCGAGGCGAAGAAGTGATGCCGGCGGGGGCTTCGTTTAGCATCGCCGCGAAGTGGAGCGCACTCCGCTTCGCGGCGATGC
>JANXSH010000164.1 GCA_025356615.1 Planctomycetia bacterium
GCCGGACCTGGATGGAGCGAGTCACGAACGGGCGGCGACCCGCGTCGTCGGGGCGGAACCGCTGCCGCGCGTAGCGCAACAGCCGGGCCATCTCGGCCATCCGACTGCGGTAGCGGCCCCCGGCCACCTCGACGAGGTAGCGGTGGTCGACGAGCTGGGCGACCGCCTGGGCCGCCCGCTCTACGGCGACCCCGGCCAGCCCCGCGATCTGCGATACGGTGTGGGCCGTCTCGTAGGCCCCGAAGTTGATCTCGTCCTTCTCCCGCGTCTCCAGGGCGTTGAGCAGGAGGAAGTCCCCCAGGGGAAGGTCTTTCGACTCGGCCACGGGGGGAGTCGGGGGCGCGGGAGTGGTCGCGGTGGCCTTCATGCGGACGAGCGTTCCGCCGTACTGGTCCGACTTCACCTCGCACGCCCCTTCCAAAGCGAGCAAATCCAGGTGGGGGCGGAAGTGGTCGATCCAGGCGGCATCGCACCAGAGGAAGCGGTTGGCGACATCGTAGTACCGCGCCCAGGACGGCCTGTCGTTCGCGAACGCCAACACGACCGCGACGAGGTGTTCGCGCGCCGCCTCGAGGCTGCACTCGTGCAGCCCGACGAACTCGACGCGGGCCTTCCACTTGGCATAAGCCGTGCCGTTGCCCCGGCCCGGCCACATCTCGACCCAGCCGAGTTGGAACAACTCGAATGCCCTGCGGTCCACCTCGGCCTTCGAGACGTAGGACCCCACCTTGGGGCGGATCTTCGACGCCCACACCGGGTAGCCGTTGCTTTCGATGACCGCCTGGCGGATGGCCTCGAGCAACTGCTGCTGGGCGGCGGTCAGCTGGGCGGGCATCGGTGGCTCCTGGGTCATCTCGGGGGCGAGGGTGGGGAACGTTCGGCCGTCCGAACCGGGCGTACCAGTGCATGATGCCGTATCGCCTCGACACCCGGCCCGGCGCGAACGCGGCCACTGCCCGCGCCACAGGCATCGGATCGCGGCGCTCGTCGTCCCCCTTCTGCTGGGCGTCGGTCACGACGACGACTTCCGGCAGGTTCGAGTCTTGAAAGCGCGCACGGGGGACGAACTCCGGAAGCGGGGCGTTCGACTCGAAGAACTCCCGCCCCGGCCTGGCCTGGGACGAGGCCGCAGTGCGCCACTGCCGACGGAGGCGGCGGGCGACGATAGAGGACATCCGGCGACTTCATCGCACCGCGTCGTCGGGGGCGACCCGGTTCCAGACGAGCGCTTTGTACTGGATCAGGAGATAATTGGCCAGCAACTGGATGTCCTTAGGCGTGTTCTGGATCTCGTTCCACTTCCGCACCGCGCCGGGGCCGAAGTCCCAGTGCCCGTCGGTCCACCGGCAGATGTCTCGCAGCGGTTCCAGGTCGGCGCGGAACTGCTCGCGGGTCGGCGCGCCGCCCTGGCGGTGGCGGTCGGTGATCGCGTCCATGAGGAAGCCCAATGCTAGGACTCCCGCCCCGTGCATCAGTCGGGATCGACGTGGGGGTAGACGCCACGCGGCCCGGAAGACCTCCTCCACCGCGCCCCAGAACGACTTCAACACCCCCAGCATGGCGTCGATGTCACCGCCTTCCCCCGTCTCGGAGCGGAATCGGAACAGCGCGCCTTCGCTCAGGCTGTTCTCCAGCATCTTCAGGAGCGAGTTGTCCTTGATCGTGCCCGTCGTCATGGTCGGGGTGCGGACCATGCCGCGCAGCGGCGAGTCCTCGTCGAGGTTCAGCCGCTCCAGTAGCACCGTCGGGAAGCGCCGCCGCTCGAGCGCCGACGGCAACCGCGACTCGGTCCCCGGCAGCAGCTCGTAGACCAGGCCCTTGGGCAGGGGCTTCGTGGAATTAACGAGGATGAACTGTTCGCGCTGCTCCTGGGTGCTGGCGGCCACGAAGCCGACGACGCAGACGGGGAATCGCTCGATCCGCGCGTCGCGGATCGCCGCCACGCGCTGCTGGCCGTCCACGATCCAGCCCGGCTTCTCGGCGTCGCTCCACGTCTCGTCCACGGGGACGAGCAGCGTCCCGGCCCGGCCCACCGCGCCGTCGTCCCGCCCGCCCGGTGTCGGCTCGAACGTGATCCGCCCGTCGAACGCCACCACGATGGCGTTGGGCAACAGCGGGCTATCCGACTCCAGGTATTTTCGGATCTCGGAGATGTGGGCGAGTACCTCGGGCCGTTGGTAGCCGAGGAGGGCCTTGTCGAGCCGAACGAGACGCGAGATGGCGGTGAACGAGGGCAGGAGCTTCCCGTCCACCGCGAAGCAGTAGAGGCGGCGCGACGGCCCCTGTAGGACTTCGAGGGCCGGCAGTCGGAGCGTTCGGGTGGACGACATGGCGGACACTCCTGCTGAATAGTTGTCAGTTGTCAGTTGTCAGTTGTCAGAGAA
>JANXSH010000166.1 GCA_025356615.1 Planctomycetia bacterium
CATGAGGTTTAGGATTTCGTCCGCCGACTTCGAATCGAGGTCGCCGGTCGGTTCGTCGGCCACGATGAGCGTGGGATCGGTGACCATTGCCCGGGCGATGCCGACGCGCTGCTGCTGGCCGCCGCTGAGTTGGCCGGGCCGGTGCGACATGCGATCCGTGAGGCTGACGAGGTCGAGCGCGGTCAACACCTGCTTGCGGCGCTGGGCCGACGACAAGGGCAGGAGTAACAGCGGCAACTCGACATTCTCGTAGGCGGTCAGCACCGGCAGCAGGTGGTAGAACTGGAAGACGAAACCGACGTGGCGGGTTCGCCACTTGGCGAGTTGCCCCTCGCTCATCCGGCTGATAACTTCCTCGCCGACGATGATACGCCCCGAACTGGGCCGATCGAGTCCGGCGATCATGTTGAGCAGCGTCGTCTTGCCGGAGCCGGACGGCCCCATGAGGGCCAAGAACTCCCCCTCCGGCACGTCGAGCGTGAGGTTCTCGAGGACATCGATCTTCTCCGAGCCTCGGGTGAAGAACTTTCGCAAGTCCTCGACCCGCACGATCGGTTGTGCTTTCATCTGATGATTCCTAATGAATAGTCATCCGCAGATTGCACAGATTACGCAGATTAATACAAATGCTTGTCACAATGAATTTTGATTCAATCTGTGTAATCTGCGCAATCTGCGGATAGATCGTTCCTACTTCGTCGGGGGCGCGATGCCCCGCATGAACGACACCATCGCGCCCATGTCGGGTCGCAAATACTTCCCGGCCTCGTCCTTCGGGATGTCCTTGATCCGCACGCGGACGGGGATCGCCCCTTTGGCGCGGTCGGCGGTCGGCATCAGGCGTGAGACGTAGCCCTCGTAGCCCTGGGGGTGTTTGGCGAGGAAGTCCTTGTCCTTCTCGTAGGCCTCCGGCATGATGAAACACCGCTGCCTCTCCTTGATGGCGGCGATGTCGCGCTCCTGGATCGACAGGTCGATTTCCAGTTGGCTCAGGTCGGCCATTTCGCACAGGCTCGCGCTGATGCCTGACGAGAACGCCGACGGGTTGACGAGGTTCCCCAACTCGGCCTTCTTCGTCAGGATGGTCCCGCTGACCGGCGCGACGACCTCGGTCCATTCCAGTTTGAGGCGGGCGCGGTCGTAGGTCGCCTTGGCCTGCTTCTCCTCCTGGATCGATGTCTGGATGCGCGTCTCCATCCGCCCCGTCTTGACGAGCCGCAACGCCGATTCGAGGCGACGGATCCGGGCGGTGGTCGCGTCGAAGGTGTATTTCGCCAGTTCCATGTCGCGCTGAGTCACGGCATTGGTGGTCATCAGACGCCGGTTGCGCTCCATGTCCAGCTTCAATTGCGTCGAGTTCTGGCGCGTCTCGTCGAGGTCGGCCTCGGCCTGCTTGACCTCCTCGGGGAGAGTCTGTTCGACCTCCCGACGACGCTCCGTCGCGGCCTTCCAGGCGGAACGTGCCTGGTCGAAGTCGGCCTGGTAGTCCGTAATCTCGATGCAGGCGAGGACATCGCCCGCCTCGAATGCGTGGCCTTCTTCCAGGTCCAGGTTGATCCAGACGAGTTGCCCGCCCACCTTGGGGCTGACCTGCACGAGGCTCAACGGGATGACGTACCCCTTCGATTGGAGGACGACCTCGGTGTCGCTCGACACCGACCCCGTCGAGGGGGTCGTCGAAGTCGCACGCTCGACTTTCTTCTCGATCGCGCTGCCGGAATCCGCCCCCGCCCCCTGGCCGGGCATGCTCCCCACGCTGTAGGCGCGGAACGCGAAGGCCGTCGAGGTGAGCAGCAGCACGAACGAGACGATCCAGGGCAGGAACCGAGTTCGCGAAGGAGCCGACTCCTCCGCGCCCCCGAGCCGTAAGGAGCGAACGCGGTCGCTCAGGCCGGGCCGGGGACCGTCGCCGCGACGACTGCCGTTGTCAGGTTCGTTCATGGTTCACCGGATGAGGGGAAGGTTTTCCGAGATAGCTGCCGAGTAGACTCAGGACGAGTAGCCGCATTTCGTCGGGATCATACGCCGAGGGGTCGGCGACCCGTTGCATCGCCAGGCCGTGCAGCACGGCCTGGATGAAGGACGCCACCGTCCGCACCGAGACGCGGGGCCGATCCTTCGGCAACGCCTCGACATCCTTCGTGAGGTCGGCCACCGCGAACGAGCGCCAGTGTTCGTAGAGTTTCGCCAGCCGATCACGGAAGTCGTCGCGGTGCCCGACTTGCGAAAGGAACGTGTACTGGAGGGCCTGGAACTCCGGCACGTCGGGCGGACTCGTTATGAACGACGTGAGGAATGCCACCATCCGCTCCCACCCTTCGACCGGCACGGGATATCGTGTCATACACGAATCGTCTTCGGCCCGGCGCGTCATGACCTCGATCATGTGATCGAACACCGCAAGGAGGATGTCCTCCTTGGCGGGGAAGTAGTAGGTCAGCTGACCCCGGCTCATGTCCGAGCGGTCCTCGATCGCGGAGAGGGAGAGGTTCTGGATCCCCTCCTCGGCAATGATGGCGACGGCAGCCTCGATGATCTGCTCCCGACGCCGTTTCCCGATCTCCCCGCGCTGCTTGCCCATCCCTGCGACGACCTCGAGACGAGTAGACCGATCGATCTACACGCAGTATAGACTGATCGGACCAGAAGATTCAACGGCGGAATGGCAGAAAATGGGAAAGATGAGCAGGAGATAGGAAGCAAGTCGTGGAGTATTTCGGGGGATATCGACCGCACCGGATCCTCGTACCGGGAGCAGTCTCTCCGTAGTGTTTCTGCCTCTTTCCTGTTCTCTTCCTACCACAAGATCATGAGGCGGTAGCAGAAGAAGGCTATCGCGTGGCGACGAGGGTCGAATCGCCACTGCGGTTGCCTCTCGTACCGGATTCGCCTAGACATGAAGCGTGAAGCGATCCCAAGAACCGAGACGAGGGCATGCACAGCGACCGGCCATTCTTGGAAGCGATCCGCGAGCAACCCGACGACGACCTGCACCGCCTCGCCTGGGCCGACTGGCTCGAGGAACGCGGCGACGACGATCGGTCGGCGTTCCTCCGCGCGCAGCTCGTCGCCGCCCGGCTCGACGAAACCGACCTCGCCCTCGACGCCCTCGAGGACCGGGCCGACGACTTGCTCGCCGCGCACGAGGACGAATGGGCGGGCCGGGTCGGCGATTTGGCCTCCGACCTGGGCTGGTCGCGCGGCTGCATCGAGAGCGCCACGCTGAGCGCCGACGTGCTGCTCGACTACGGCGATGAGCTGTTCGAGACGATGCCGATCCGACACGTCCGGCTCGTCGCGAGGGAGGAGGATCTGCCTCGCGTCGCCGGGTGTCCCTGGCTGGCGGGCGTCGAACACCTGGAGATCGCCAACGCCTCCCACCTTCGCGACGCACCCTTGCAGGCGTTCCTGTCTTCGCCGTACTTGGGTCGGCTCACGAGTCTCGACCTGCGTGGGCACGGCATCGAGGGGCCGTTGATCCAGACCCTCATCGGGACGGGCATCCTCCGCCGACTTCGCCGGCTCGACCTCTCGGGGAACAAGCCCCTCGGCGACCGCGCGACGCGCCTGCTCGCGGAGGCCGACGCGCCGAATCTCGAATGGCTGGGCCTCGACGGGACGAACATCACGTCGCTGGGACTCCAGTCGATGTTGTTCAGCAAGACGCACCCGGCGCTTCGTGTACTCCACGCGAACATGGCGCTGCTCTTCCGGCAGGGCGATTTCAACTCCGGGCGACTCGATCGCGAGCTGTTGCGAACGCCGCTCGCGGGCCGACTCACGTCCCTGACCCTGCGCAACAAGGCCCTCTCGTCCAACGCCCTCGAGACGCTGATCCTCTCGCCGCTCGCGTCTCGGCTGACCGAACTCTCCTTGATCGATACGTCGCTGAAGGGTGAGACGGAGGCGGGGATCATCGCCACGTCCGAGAACCTGTCGGGACTGCGCCGACTCGACCTCGGCTCCAACTCGTTGCGCGACAAGGGAGCGCGAGTCTTGGCGTCCTCTCCGTACCTGACCTCGCTCGTCCACCTCGGGCTTTCCGACAACTCCATCGGCGGCCCCGGCATCCGCGCGCTGCTCGACTCTCCCGTCCTCGATCGGCTGCGCTCCCTCGACCTGTCCGGCAACCACGTCGGCGTGCCGAATGTCACGGCGCTGGCGAAGACGATCCGCCCGCGACTCCTGATCGATTTGCAACTCCGGTCGGCCAACCTCGACGCCGAGTGTGCCGCGATTCTGGCCGCCAGCCCGGCCTTCGCCCGACTGCGAAACCTCGGTTTGGGCAACAACAACCTCGGCGACGAGGGAGTCCGAGCGATCGCGAACAGTCCCCACCTCGCCCGGCTCCGTTCGCTCGAACTGGATAACAACGGAGTAGACTCGGCGGGTGCCCAGGCACTCCTCGACACGTCGTGCCTCGGCGCGCTCCGCCGATTGAGCATGCGGAACTCGCCGCTCAGCCCCGACGAACGGATGAAACTCGAACTGCGTTATCGATCGACGCGATTCTAGGATCGGAGGCGGCGCATTCCGCGTAACAAGGGCGACGATCCTAATTCGGTTCGCCGGAAGTAGCTCCGTTCTCACCGGCTGGGATGGACTGAGGCAACTCCACCACGCGCACCACATGCAGCAACGAGCAATGGTCGACGCGATCGAGGACACCCGTGGCTGGATCCGGGGCGACGCCGATATCGATTCGTCCTCGGAGGACGAGAACCTGGTCCGGGTGCCGGATATCGTAGGTCTGGCCGTCCGTCATGTGGACCCGGAGCGGGGTGAACGGCCGCGTTCGCAACAGGGAGGTCAACTCTTCGGGACGCATCTTACACCTCTCGGGTATCGTATGGGAGACTCCACCGCTCATTCTACCCTTACCGCGCGGACTCCGCACCGAAGTCCGACGGAATCCTTGCCTCGATCACATACCGCGCCTCGAATCGCTTCTCGACGACGGTCAACAGCCGCAACGACGGGTCGCGGAACGCCAGCCAGACGATCTCCGGGTTCTCGTACAGCAGCGGCACCACCTCGCGCGACTCGGCCGTCAGCCCGGCGACGGCGGCGGCGAGGATGTCGAGGTAGGGCAGGGCGACCGCCGTCCGCGTGTGGACGGCGCGGACGCGCTTGCGCATCTGGACGAGCATCGTGGTGATGACTCCCTGGTCCTCGCGGTCGCCCTTCTTGGCGATGGGCCGACCGTCCACGACTTCCCACGCCATCGAAGAGGCCGTCAGGCGGTCCCGCAGGTTCGCCATGAGGGAGGCCGTATCGGGCTTCTCACACTCGACGAGACACGATCGGCCCCGCCCCATGTCGGAGGCGATGTCCGCCAGGGATGTAGACGAGGCAGCGATGAGCGAGTGCATGGTACGTCTCCTCGCGCATGAGTGGAACAGTCCCTCCTGAGTGTATCCGGTGCCGACGGCGCGACGATCCCCTACAAACTACTGCGGGAACATCGCACGGCGCAGGGGGTTCCAAGATGAAGGTCTACGCGATCACCGACGGCTTCGGGCTGGAGAATCTCCGGCAGGTCGAGCGGACGCAGCCGGAGCCGGGTCCGGGCCAGGTGCTGCTCAAGATCAAAGCGGCGTCGCTGAACTACCGCGACCTGCTCGTCGTGAAGGGGGCCTACAACCCCAAGATGCCCCTGCCGCGCGTGCCGTGTTCCGACGGCGTCGGCGAGGTCGTGGCGCTAGGGCCGGGCGTCTCGCGCGTGAAGGCCGGCCAGCGCGTCGCGGGGATCTTCATGCCGGGCTGGCTCGACGGCGAGTTGGACGACGCCAAGGCCAAAACCGCTCTAGGCGGGTCGGTAGACGGCCTGCTCGCCGAGTACGCCGTCCTCAACGAATCGGCGCTCGTCCAGGTGCCGGCCCACTTCAGCGACGAGGAGGCCGCCACCCTGCCTTGTGCCGCCGTCACGGCGTGGAACGGCCTCGTCGTCTCTGGGGGCGTCAAGGCGGGCGACACCGTCCTGATCCAGGGGACGGGCGGCGTCTCGCTGTTCGCACTCCAGTTCGCCAAGATGGCCGGGGCGCGGGTGATCGCAACCTCGTCGTCGGACGACAAGCTGGCCCGCGTCCGGGCGATGGGCGCGGCGCACGGCGTCAACTACCGCACGGTCACCGAGTGGGGCGACGAGGTCCGCAAGTGGACCGGCAACCGGGGCGTGGACCACGTCATCGAAGTCGGCGGGGCGGGCACGCTGGCCCAATCCCTGCGAGCGGTCCGCACCGCCGGGCACGTCGCGCTGATCGGCGTGCTGTCCGGCTACGGTCAGGTCAACCCCCTGCCGATCCTCATGAAGGGCGTCCGCGTCACCGGCATCTACGTCGGCTCGCGGGACATGTTCGAAGCGATGAACCGGGCCATCGCCCTGTCCCAACTTCGGCCCGTCGTCGATCGCGTCTTCGGCTTCGGCGAGGCGGTCGAGGCGTTCCGCCACCTGGAGTCCGGGGCACACTTCGGAAAGGTGGTCATCCGGGTGGGATGAGGAATGCTCCCATTACTGATTTTCAACGACCCGGAAGAAAGCTAAACTACATCGATCACCCGTTCCGGGAGAGGTGTGGCCGGGTGAGCGGAGCGAAAACCCCGGAGATCCCTTCAGCGAGGCGACTCTACGATCCAGACAGTCGTTGGCGAAGGTCTGTACGCAGTTCTTCCGGCGGCATGGGTCTTCCTCTCTGCCATAAGCGCGAAGGGTTACTCGACTCTCTTTCGCCGCGTCATGACTGAGACTCCGTCCTCCGCTCGGCGGTCTGCGCGATCGGTTCCAGCGACACGATATGGATCAGGGCGATCGTCTCGGTGTAATCGAAAACCATCATGCCGTTGGCGGGACTCGTCGGGTAGACGCCGACGTGGGCAACACGTTGTGTAACCATGAGGAACTCGGGATGGGAGACCTCGAACGATCGCCCGTCCGTGAGATGGAGGCGGAACGGCGCGAATGGTTGTACATGAAGGGCTCGAAGCAGGTCTTCAGGTCGCATGACTTCTCCTTTCCAGCCCAGGTCTGGTGCCAATGTATCACCTGAAATGGCAAGGCCAAAGAGCAAACCTTCTGGCGAACGATTCCTCCCCCGCTCGACCCCGCCGCCAAACGACGACAGCCCCGAGGGTGGGTGTACCCTCGGGGCTGTTCTCGTGGGAGGCGTCCGGGGCCACGTCGGGTCAGACGGCGACCTTCGCCTGGCGGCGGCGGCGGAGGCCGTAGCCGACGAGGCTCGCCGCGCCGATGCCGAGCATCGTCATGCTGGCAGGCTCGGGGACGGCGGCCGCAGAGTTGAACTGAAGGTTGTCGATTGCCAGAACGGAATTGTTCACCGAGGTGAACACGATCGTATCGAAAATCTCCCCCTGGAATCCGACGAAGCCCTGACCCGGATTGAAAGGGACGGTCGTAGTGAACGTATCGACCAGCGTACCGCCCACGCCGCCGAGGAATGCGCTAAACGTGAACGTGTCGCCCTGATCGACGATGGCAAACGCCGCAGCGCTCACCGGGTTCGTGAAAGAGATGACCGCAGGGCCAGAAAGACCGAAGAGGGCACCGCTGTACAGATCCTCGTTAGAGAATCCGGTAGATCCGGCCTCGCCTTTATCGTTGTTGCCATAGCCGAAGTTCTGGAAAGTAACGCCGGACCCCGCGAACTGGGTAGTGATGGGGGTGAAGTCAGGCAGCCCGAGCCCGTCGAAGGTAATCGTGGTCTGGGGGCTTGCCAGCCCGGTCGGCCCACCCGTGATCGGACCCGCAGACGCCTGCCCAACCCCACCCAGGAGTAGGGCCAGTGCCATGAGGCACAATATCGCACGCTTCATCATTTCGTTCCCCTTCTACATTTGCGCGAACCTACGCGGCAGGCGCGTCAACGCGACGCGCCCCGTCCGCCGGTTCAAGTTAGGTAGAATAGGGAGTGTAGCAGCGATTATCCGGGTTGCAAGGAGAAATCCAAGGAAAACGGAAAAATGTGAGGACGTGAGTGGTCGAATCAATCCTTCGCCTCTCCCTCTCGCATGGCGATGTTCGCCCGACGCCCAGTCCTACTCGACCCGCCCGCCCGACACGTCCACCTCGATCTCGCGCAGGAACCCCGCCGCCTGCTCCGGCGGGACGGGGTTGATGTAGAACCCCGTGCCCCACTCGAAGCCCGCGACGCGCGTCAGCCGCGGGATGATCTCCATGTGCCAGTGGTAGTGCGGCAACGCCTGCGTGTCGAACGGCGACGTGTGGATGATGTAGTTGTACGCCGGCTTCGACAGCGCGATCTCGAGCTTCATCAGGATCGTCTTGAGGACGACGCCGAACTCGTCCACCTCGATCTTCTGGATGTTCTCGTAGTGGCTGTTGTGGTGCTTGGGCAGGATCCACGTCTCGAACGGGAACCGCGCGGCGTAGGGGCAGAAGGCGAGGAAGTTCGGCGTGTCCAGCACGACGCGCTTCTCGCCCGTCAGCTCCTGGTGGACCATGTCGCAGTAGATGCAGCGCCCGCGGTAGTTGAAGAAGTCCAGCGACCCGGACATCTCCTCGATCACGTTGATCGGCACGATCGGCGTGACGATCAGCTGGGAGTGGCTGTGCTCAAGCGACGCCCCGGCGGCCGGGCCGACGTTCTTGAACACCATGCCGTAGACGAACCGCGAGTCCTTCTTGAGGTCCACGAGCCGGTCGCGGTAGACCCAGAGGATCTCGCGAATGTTCTCGACGGGCAGCTGGGTCAGGCTCGCCTCGTGGAAGGGGCACTCGAGGATGACTTCGTGCGCGCCGACGCCGTTCATCTGGTCGTAGATGCCGTCGCCGCGCTTGCTCAGGCCGCCCTCGATCTGGAGGGCCGGGAACTTGTTGGGGACGACGCGCACACGCCAGCCCTTCTCGTCGGGGCGGGTGTTCGGCCTGCGATAAGCGAGTATCTCGTGGGGTGTGTGGACCTCGTTGCCCTCGCAAAAGGGGCAGACGCCCGCACCGATCGGGAACGGCTCGCTGGGTGGGGCGACGGGCCGCCGGGCGCGGTCTGTGGCGATGATGACCCACCGGCCGACGATCGGATCCTTACGCAACTCCGGCATCGACAGTCCTCGCAGCGATTCGGCAAAGCCCATCAGGGTCTGGTCCATGGCTGGCTTCACCTCCTCAGGTGGGGAGCAGCGCGACGAATCGGATTCCGTTCGCCGACCACCCGGTCAGGTCTGAATAGTCAGGAGGCGGCACTGATGG
>JANXSH010000200.1 GCA_025356615.1 Planctomycetia bacterium
GGGGGGCTGCGCGTCCTCGGGGCCGGGAGTCTCCAGGTCTTCCACATGAACGACTACCCCGCCGACCCTCCGCGCGACAAGATCACCGACGCCGACCGCGTCTATCCGGGCGACGGCGTCGCGCCGCTCATCCCGATGCTCCGCGACCTGCACCAACTCGGCTTCCGCGGCATGCTCTCGCTGGAACTGTTCAACCGGACCTACTGGAAGCAGGACGCCTTGCTCGTCGCCAAGACCGGCCTCGCCAAGATGAAGGCCGTCGTCGAGAAGGCGTTGTCGGCCAAGAAATAGTCCGCAGATTTCGCAGATTACACAGATTGAACCTACATTCCGCGAAACGATTCTGGGCATTTCCAGTGAATTATCACCAGCCATCAGGCAGTCATTCGAGACCGTAGGCAGCGCCGTTCACGCCGAGTAGCCTCAGCGTCTCCTGCGCTGCCACGGAGAGGTCGTCGTGGAACCGGCGCAGTTCCACATCCTGTTCGTCCAGCAGTCGATGCCGTCGGTGTCCCTCCAGTACACCCAGCACCAACTCCGCCGTTGGGGCACTGCTGGCACGTTGCTCCGGGTATAGCGCCAGGCTCGGTATCTCCTCTTGCTCCATCTGCTGCCTGGTCTCGCGTTCTACCAACGCCTGCACCAACTCCACCACATAGTACAGCCATAGCAGACTCGACACACGTTCCACGTTCTTCAGCCATACCGGGGCCACCCCGAAGACGGTCTTCAGTTGCTCGTGACGTTTTTCCACGAACGGCTGGTACTTGTACTTACCCAACGCCTCCGCCAGGCTCAGGCTTTTGTCATTGGTCATCAGCGGGAACAAGCCGTCGCACAGCGCTTCTCGCTTTAGGGCTTGGCCGTCCTCCTCCAAGCGAATTCGATACTGCTTGTCCTCGACCCGCCGGTAGGTCGTGTTCGGACCAGGCCGCCCCGCCCTGGCCTGGGTGAACCGTTCCTGCACTTCTTCGTCCACCTCGATCCGCAGCCAGTCCTGCACTTGCTCCTCGTCGAGGATTCGTTGCCCCACCGTCCTCGCCTCCTCGGCGGTGGCGAACACCCCACGCCGACGCGAGGGTCGCAAGTCTTCCAGGCGAGTGCGTGCGCGATCCAGTCGTCCTTGTCTGCTTTGTCGATCTTGCTCCTCCTTTTGCGAACTCCGATACCACAGCACGCGGTAGCCTTCGGACGAACCGCGTGACGCCTCCACGCCGTGGTAGACCACGTCGGGATTGCTGCGTCGCCGTGGGTTCGCTTCGCGATGTACCTCGAGCCAGGTCAGCGATCGTTGCTGCACCTCGGTGCGAAACCACCCCGCCTCGACACGGGTCCGGGGCATGACCGTGAGGAAACGCCCGTGGCGAGAAGCGATGAACGCCATGTTCTCGCGCGAGCAAAGTTTGCTGTCGGCGACGTAAAGGAAATCGCTACTACCGACGAGTTGCTCGAGGAAAGTCCAGGTATCCTGATGCACGGAGTCGTCGCTGGTGTTGCCATCGTAGATCTTGCCGTGCAGGGGCACCGCCCCATCGGCACTGATGGTGATGCCGAAGAGCAACTGTTTCAGATCGGGGCGGTGGTCCTTGTTGTACCCGAAGGTGATGCGCGGAGGCCGATCGGTGGCGTCGGCGGGAGCCTGTCCGGCATACTCGCCGGAGAAGGTGACCGTCGTGGTGTCTTGGTGGAACTCGGCGAGATCGATGTCGAACTCGCGGACGGCCTGCCTGACCAGGGTGATCAACAGGCTGGCGCGGTCGGCGCGGGCGAGGTGGTCGAGGGCACGCCCGATGCGGTCGTCGTTGAGCAGAGCGACCTGATCGGGAAGGAGGCCGAGGTGTTCGGGGACGCGGCGAGCGGCCCAGCGAGGGATGGCATAGAGAGGCTGGCGGGCGAGCAAGAGGTTGGCCAGCAAGACACAGAGGCAGGTAGAGGAGGGCAACGCGGCGGGGCGTCCGGGCAGAACAGGGAGGTGCCGGTCGAACAGGGCGGGCAGGTCGAGCCGTTGGAGGAAGAGCCGGACAAGAGGCGTGGCGCCGACCTCGAGAGACTCGTGGCGAAGGCAGTCGGGCAGGGAAGGGATCGTCATGGTAACCTCGCGAATGAGAACCGTAGGCTCGCGAGGGAAAGAGATAGGGAAGGAAAAAGAGGTGGTGAGGGCTAAAAAATCTTTGCTCGTCCGAGGTGGGAAGGGGAGGCGGACGAGCAAAGATTTTTTAGCCCGTCAAGGGGGATGGACAAGAGGAAGATCGCGAAGTAGCGTGAAGCGAGCCGAGATCGACCAGGCGAGAGGGTGAGGATATTAGCCGGGCGGATGCTCGGATGAGCCACCTGGAGGATCTCCTATCGAGGCGGTTTGTGGGGGCTGGAATTACTGGAAATGACGATTTTCGTTTCGCGGAATGTAGGTTTCTAGCCATCGTCGTAGTCCTTTCGAGTTGGGTGCCGTCCTGATGGGAAACCGGCTTCCGATTTATTCTAGGGAAATCGACTGGGACAGTCTCGAATGGGAGACGGCGGAGTAAGAGAGAC
>JANXSH010000316.1 GCA_025356615.1 Planctomycetia bacterium
TTCGCGTCGAAGCTCGGCCCCGGATATGAACACAGCCGCGAGGCGGTCCATCGCGCCGTGGACCTCGGCATCAATTACTTCGACACCGCGCCGGCCTACGCCGACAGCGAGGCGGTCCTCGGCGCGATCCTGCGCGAGGTCAAGGCCCCGCTGATCGTCTCGACGAAACTCGGCGGTCGGCCCCAGCCGTTCGACCCACTCGACGCCGGGGCGCTGATCCGCAGCGCGGAGGAGAGCCTGCGTCTGCTGGGGCGCGAGGTCATCGACGTGCTGTTCGTCCACGAGCCGGACCGGCCGTCGCAATACAAGTGGTGGACCGACCCCGACGCGGTCAGCGGCCCCGTCCTCGAAGCGCTCGACACGCTGAAGCAGCGCGGCCTGATCCGGTTCACGGGACTCGGCGGCACGACGACGACGGAGATGGCGCACCTCGTGCGCTCGGGGCAATTCGACGTGTTGCTGACGGCGTTCAACTGTAGCGCCCTGTTTCGCGAGGCAGAGGCCGAGCTGCTCCCCGCCGCCCGCGAGCATCACATGGGCATCGTTCTCGGTTCGACGCTCCAGCAAGGCGCGCTGGGCCGACGCTACGACGATGTCGTCCACCGCAAGCCCGCCTGGCTCTCGCACGCGCGACAGCAGCAGCTCCTCGCGTTCTACAAGCTCCTCGACGAGTCCGGCCTGAGCATCGTCGAGATGGCCCTCCGCTGGGCGGTCGGCCGGCGCGACGCGAGTTCGATCCTGATCGGCCCCAAGACGTGCGAGCAGGTCGAGCAGTCCGTCGCCGCCGCCGAGCGCGGCCCGCTGCCGTCGGATGTCGTCGCCCGGCTCGACGCCATCGCGGCGATGGTGCCGTACCGGCCCTTCGAGGAGCCGATGGTCCTGCCGCTGAATCGGCCACGCGACTACTACGGGCCGGGGATGGCGAACGTCGGGGCGGGAGCGCCGGTGGGGAAGATGTGAGGCTTCCTTCTTCGCCGAAATGATTCGTTCACGCAACCAGCGGTATCTCGGACACGATCCAGGCTCCGGCGGGTGCTAGTTGCTCGGAGTTGGTCGGGAGGTCGTCGAACAGTCCTCTTAGGGATACGATGGCTGAGAGGCTGTGAATTATTAGATGTTTGTACAGTAAACAGGTTCAGAATTCGACGTAAGTCATTAAATTTCGACCCATTTTTGACGGGCTACAGTGTACAAATGACTAATTATTCACAGCCTCTGAGAAGTCGAAGCGATTTGCCGAGGGATGAGCCATGAAGACGAACGCCATTTGCCTGGCCTTGGCTGCCCTGGTGCTGGTCGCGGTGCCACCGTTGTCCGCCAAAGAACCGACGATCTCTGGGGGTGGTCCTGGCAGCGCCTCTCCGTGTTCTTCTTTCTTGCCGAGGTACGATACACACCCCACTCGTCGCCTTCCCTCTCTGTTCGTTCTGTGTATTCCTCTATCCCTCTGTCGTTGATCCAATGAGGACGAATCTTATGCTCCGCCTCCTAGCCGCCCTGCCTTTCCTCGCCGCGTGCCTGGTCTTCGTCGTGCGCGGACGGGAGGCGGAGGTTCCCCCGGCGCTCACGGTCGGCATCGCGGAAGTGGACGTGACGCCGAAACTCGGCCCCAAGGAGAAGCCGGTCTACCTCGCCGGCTTCGGCAAGGATCGCAAGGCGACCGGGGTCAACGACCCGCTCATGGCGCGGGCCGTCGTCCTGCGACACGACAAGACGAAGATCGCGATCGTCTCGGTCGATGTCATCGGGCTATTCCTGCCCTTCGTCGAAGGCGTCCGCAAGAAACTGCCGGGGTTCACCCACGTCGTCGTCACCAGCACCCACAACCACGAAGGCCCGGACACCGTCGGCCTGTGGGGGGCGGGGGTGTTGTCGAGCGGTATCGACAAGGCCTACATGGCGCGCCTCACCAAGGGCATCGTCGAGGCCGTCGAGAAGGCGGACGCCGCCCGCGTCGAGGTGACGGCCAAGATCAACACGATCCAGATCCCCGAGTTGCTTCACGACGGCAGGTTGCCCCTCGTCAAGCACGACGACCTCGTCGTCCTGGCGTTCGAGAACGCGAAGACGAAGAAGCCCGCCGGCGTCGTCGTGCAATGGAACTGCCACCCCGAGACGCTCTCCAGCAAGAACACGCTCCTCAGCGCCGACTACGTCGGATACACCGTCCAACACCTCCGCGACAAGTACCGCTGTGGCGTCGTCTATGTGACGGGCACCGTCGGCGGGCTGATGACTTCGCTCCATGTCCCGGTCAAGAGCGAGAAGGGCATCGAGCTGAAGGACGGCACCTACGAGAAGACCGCGCGTTATGGCGTCCTCCTCGGGCAGGCCGCAGTCAAGGCGCTGGACGGGGCGAAGCCGGTGAAGCTGACGCCGATCTTCGTTCGCACGAAGAAGCTCTTCCTGCCCCTGGCGAACCCGGCCTACCTCCTCGCGCGCCGATTCGGTGTCCTCGACCGCGAGGCGTTCGTCTGGACGGGCGACCCCGACAAGGCCGACCCGCTCCCCGACCTCGACTCCGACAGGACGCCGGCGATTCGCACGGAGGTGGGCTACATGCGCCTCGGCGAGCTGGACATCGCCTGCATCCCCGGCGAGATCTACCCGGAGATCGTTCTGGACAAGGTGCAGACGCCCGCCGATCCGGGGGCCGACTTCCCCGATGCCCCGACCGAGCCATCGATCTACAAGCAACTCGCGGGGCCGCACCGGATGATGATCGGACTGGCGAACGACGAGATCGGCTACATCATCCCGAAGCGTCAGTGGGACCAGAAGGCTCCCTTCGCCTACAAGCGAAAGTCGGCCCAGTACGGGGAGATCAACAGCCTCGGGCCGGACACGGCCCCGCTGGTGTGCAAGGCGTTCGCGGGCTTGGTCAAAGCTAAGAAATGAAGTCACCCCAGGGGAAGCCTGTGTGGCTCCCTGGGGCGCGCCACACTCACCGCCGCCAGCGCGAGGAGGGGTCCGCCGGTATCGGCGTGGCCGTCCCCGGCACGATCGTGCCCGGAACGGGTCGAAGTCCTTCCGTCCCCGCCATCGGTGGCGGCAGGGTGGCCGAGGGGATGGTGGTCATGTTCGGCATGATCGTGGTCGGCGATCCCATGTACGTCGGGTCGCCGAGGGCAGGCCCGTCGTAGGAGCCGCCGTAGGGTGATCCGCCGCCCCACTCCATGCCGCCGTAGGGCGAGCCGCTGACCGGCGTGCCGATGACGTTGGAGTCATACACCGGCATGGGTCGAGGCCGGGAGAAGCCGAAGCGGCTCATGAGGCCACCTTCGCACGAGTTGCTTCGGCAGCCCGACACGAACCCGAGGCCGGCCACCAGGATGAACATTGCCAGGCGTTTATGTCTCATCGGACCCTCCGCTCATGTCTATCTCGAAGCGACCGCGTGACAGGTGCCGCTGATTCGAGCGATCCGGCAGTCTAGACCGCGAAGGGCGGTTGTTACCGGAATCGAAACAATCATGCGCCCGATCCGAAGTGGGAGCAACCGACTGGAGGAAAAGAGGGACGGATCGAGAGACGAGGCGGTTATCGTCGTGGGTGTTCTCGGCACGATTGGAATGGTCGGCGTAAAGCGACCTTCTTGACAGACAAAAGCCCTCGGGACGGTTCCCCCTCTCGGGGTCGGAAATCGAGTCGAACCAGGCCGCTGCCGGGGAGATTTGATGTCGCCGATGTCGTCGATCTCCTCGCGGACCTCGGCACCTCAGCGCTGCGAGCTGGTCGCCGACGGGGCTGACGTGAGTCCACGGACGTTCGACCTCGGAGGGATTCGCGAGCTATGCTTGCCTGACGTGTTCTTCCCGATCCAAACCTGAAGGAGTTATCCTGTGGACTACCTGCCCCTGATGCTCGGCGCGTTCGGCCTCGTCTCGGTCGTGACCGTGTACTACGTCTTCATCCGCAAGCCCGCGGTCGAACCCGCCCCGATCGATCAGAAGTAATCGTCCCGATGGCAGCGGGAGGCGCTATCGAATGAAGCCCGTCACACGCTGGGGT
>JANXSH010000294.1 GCA_025356615.1 Planctomycetia bacterium
GCGGAACGACGGTCCGCCGTGTCAGATGGGATGTCTTGGCGTTTTTTGGTCTAGACAACGGGGTCCACTATAGTCCTCTCGCTCCTGCAATGGGTCATCGTCGCCGGCTGCGCCCTCCTGGCACCCGCGGAGTGGCCAATCCTTCTCGGCATCGCTCTCTATGTGCCGGTCTATTGCTTCCTACTCATCGCGATCGAGAACCTCCTCTTCCTCTTGTTCCCAGTGCGGATATGGCCGCTACCCCCGGCGACTTCCAGGCAATAGGCCGAAACGTCCTACTCGCCGTGGGCAAGATCGTCGGCCTGATGGTGACTCTGTCCGTGGCTGCGGGCGTGGGCGGTCTGGTCTACCTGTGGACGGAGAACGCCGCCTACGCCCTGGCGGCAGCGTGGCCCGTCGTCGCGCTGTTCGGCGCAGCGCTGGTGCCGCTGGTGGCGCTGGCGTTCCGGTGGTTCGACGTGGGCCGCGACACTCCGGCGTGAGCTAGCGCTTGGCCTTCGCGAGTTCGTCGCGCACTTCCTTCCAGAACGCTTCCCAGCGCTGACGCTCCTCGGGCGAGCGGGATTGCAGGCTTTTTGCATCGCGGAGGGAGGTGAGATCCTCGTCTCGCAGCCAGTGTTCGAGTAGGGATATCGCTCGCCGACGATCTTTCGGCTCGGCGGAGGCCGCCAGCTCTCGCGCCGTGGCGAGGTTGACGGTCGGCCACTCCATCGCTTGCTTGCGGAGGGACGATCGTTGCTTCTCGCCGGGCTTCTCGCCGAGATCGTCCCCGGCGGCGAATCGGAGGGCGGCACACGCGGCGTTGTACTGGTTCGCGTCCGATCGCATCGCGTCATCGGCAAGGGCGACCAGATAGAGCCGATAGGCGATGGCGTATTCTTTGTTGAGATCCAGGGCCGCGTGTTTGGCCAGTTCGACGGCCTCGGCGGGCGTCTTGGGGTGGGCCGCTCCCCGCTTGATCGCCGACGGGCGTTGATCGAGCCTTAGCGCCCGTTGTGTTGCCAAGAGGAGCGGGCGGGCGTGAACGTCGGATCCAGTCGGAGCACCTCCCGTTAGAGACGAATTGGAGAAGAAATTGGTTTTAGTATCTAATCTGTGTAATCTGCGAAATCTGCGGATAAACTATTGAGGTCCTCATGAAAGCGATCGTGTGCCCCCGGTGGGGTGAGCCGGACCAGGTTCTCGAGGTGCGCGAGCTGCCCGCGCCGGTGTGCGGCCCCGGTCAGGTGCGCGTCCGCATGCTGGCAAGTCCTATCAATCCGTCCGACCTCTTCATGGTGCGCGGGCAGTACGGCTATCAGCCTCCCCTGCCCTGCACGCCGGGGTTCGAGGGCGTGGGCGTCGTCGAAGAGGGGCGCGGGATCCTCGGCTGGCGCGTTCGCGGGAAGCGCGTCGCCGTCCTCAACGCCGCGTCCGGCAACTGGGCCGAGCAGGTGGTGATCCCCGCCCGGCAGGCGGTGCCGGTGCCCGATTCGATGAACGACGAGCAGGCGGCGACGTTCTTCGTCAACCCCGCCAGCGCCATCGTCATGACGCGCCACATCCTGAGCGTCCCGGCGGGAGCGTATCTCCTCCAGACGGCGGCGGGCAGTGCACTGGGGCGGATGATCATCCGCCTGGGCAAGAAGCACGGGTTCCGCACGATCAATGTCGTCCGCCGGCGCGAGCAGGTCGAGGAGCTGGGGCGGCTCGGTGCGGACGCCGTCGTCGTCTTCCCGGAGGAATCGATCGCGGCGCGCGTCATGGAAATCACTGGCGGCAGACGGGCGGCCAGCGCCATCGACGCGGTCGGCGGCGAGATGGGGTCCGCCTGTATCGAGGCGCTCGCGCCGGGCGGTCGGCTGTTGCTCTACAGTTCCCTCTCGGGGCAGCCGTTGCAGATCGACCCGCGCGCGCTGATGACGACGGGCCGCAGCGTCGAGGGCTTCTGGCTCTCGCAGTGGGTGAAGCGTCAGAATCCACTACGCATGCTCGGCCTGTTTCGGCAGATCAAGGCGTTGATGGCCGAGGGGATCGCGACGACGGAGATCGGCGCGACGTATGGCCTCGATCAGATCGGCGATGCCGTCCGCCACGCGGGCCAGCCGGGGCGTGGAGGGAAGGTGTTGTTGCGCATGGGGTCACGATGAGGCCGTAGCGCGGGCGGGGAACAACTCCTGCATCTTCGCCTTGCGGTAGGCGAAGATGCGCTCGACATCCGGGCGGACGACGAACCGATCGAGGGTCGGCTCCAAAAACCAGCCGGGCACCGCGTAATCGACACGATCGCGCATGAGCGTCCCGCCGTTTAGGGACTCGAACGTGTGTTCGTGGATCCACTGACGGTACGGCCCCTTCAACTGCCGGTCGATGAAGCGATGGGGCGGCTCCCAGGCGGCGATTTCGGTCCGCCAGAACAGCGGGATCCAGCGCCAGCGGATCCGATACTCGATGAGCGCCCCGAGGCGCAGGTCGATTGGATGGGGCGTGAGGGTGCGAAAGTGCAGCCAGGGCGGCGTGAGGACATCGAGGTTGTGGGCGTCGCTGAAAAAGGCAAAGACCTCGTCGAGGGGCTGAGGCAGCCAGAGTTCCGTCATCAGGGTTCGGACGCGCATGGGATGGCCTCCTCGACTCCACTCGTAGGTCACTGCGCGCCGGGGTCGGGCCGCATCATCCCGAACACGTTCGCTTCGGTATCCTTCATGTACTCCAGCCAGCCGAAGCCGGGGATCGGCATTTTCGGCACAGCCACGGTCCCGCCGAGTTCCAGCCCGCGAGAGAAGGACTCGTCGAGGTCGTCCACCCCCACCGTGGTCAATGGCATCCTGTATTTGCTCAGGAGCGGCTGCTCCTGGCGAATGCTGCCCACAGAATATCCGCCCTGGCAGACGGTCTACGAGTAATTCAGCCGATGGCGCAAGGACGGGACGTTGACACGCAAGCAAGATGCGTTGCGTCGCGTGGTTGGGGTGGCGGCAGGTCGGGATCCCGAACCCAATGCGGGCTGTAAGGTTGCCTCGAAAGACTAACTCTCACCCCAACTCCGGGATCGGCACATGCGGGTCATCGACCAGATAGTGCGGCCTGCCCGCGTGGTCGCTGACGGTTCGCGTGCGCGGGTCGAGGCCGAGGTTGCGATAAAGAGTCGCGAAGACCTCCTGGAAGTGGACGGGCCGATCCTTGGGCAGGTCCGCGTTCGCGGTCGTCGAGCCGATCACCTGCCCGGTCTTCATCCCGCCGCCGGCCATCAGGGCGCAGCCCACCTGGGGCCAGTGATCCCGGCCACCCTCCTTGTTGATCCTCGGCGTGCGACCGAATTCGCCCCACACCAGGACGGTCACGTCCTTGTCGAGGCCGCGCGCTTTCAGGTCGTCCAGCAGCGCGCTCAACCCCTGGTCGAAGATCGGGAGGTGGTGGCGGGCGTTGTCGAACGTCGTGCCGTGCGGCTTGCCGTGCCAGTCCCACCGGCCATAGGCCAGGGTGACGACGCGCACCCCCGCTTCGACGAGGCGACGAGCGGTGAGTAGGTAGTCGTTCATGAGCGGCCCCGCGTCGCCGTACCCCGCCGGCTTCGGATCGCCTCGACCGTAGGCGTCACGCAAGCGGGGCGACTCGCGCGAGAGGTCGAGGGCATCGGCCAGCTTGCTCGAGGTCAAGACGCTGAGCGCCTGGCGCGTGGTTTCGTCCGTCCTGTCCACACTGGCGTCGGCCTGCCGGCGCATCGCGTCGAACGCCCCGAGCAATCGACGACGGTCGCCGAGTTTCTGCGCGCTCACGCCCTGGAGGACCATGCTCCCCATGCCCTCGGCGTTGGGCTTGAAGGCCGCGTGCGCCGGCCCGAGGAAGCCCGGATTGCCGACGTTCGCCCATGTGCTGGTGGTCATCTTCGGAGACAGCCCGACGAACGGCAGGACGCCCTCGCTCGACGGCCCCTGCAATTTGCTAACCGTGCTGCCCAGCGACGGCCAGCCGCCGCCCGGCTGCTTCTCTTGCGTCCGACCGTGCATGCACTGGAACGCGGCATGGTGCCCCTCGCTGCCGACGAGCGACCGGATGACCGCCAGGCGGTCCATCCGCTGGGCGATCCGGGGGAGGTGTTCGCAGATGTCGATGCCGGGCACGTTCGTCCGGATCGGCTTGAACTCGCCGCGAACCTCGGCGGGGGCGTTCGGCTTCAGATCGACCATGTCCTGGTGCGGCGGCCCCCCGGAGAGGAAGACCATGATGATCGACTTGTGCGAATGCCCGATCCCCGCCTCGGCCTCGGCCTTCAGGAGGTGGGGCAGCGAGAGGCCCCCGAGCGCCAGCCCGCCGATACGGAGCAACTCCCGCCGCGAGACGCCGTCGCACAACCTTCGGGCCGGCCCATGAATCGACAACATGACGCGCCCCTCATGAATGAAGTCATTCCTGATAAGGTATCACATCGATTTCGCGCGGACAAGCAATAAAGAGAATGGGACACGGATTAGACGAATGAAGCGGATGAAGACGGATCAATACGAACTCAATTGGACTGATCCGTATTCATCCGTGTCATCCTTCTAATCCGTGTCCCATTCATGCAG
>JANXSH010000374.1 GCA_025356615.1 Planctomycetia bacterium
AAGAGCTACGGTCCCGAATCCAGCGATTCATGCGCGGGCTGCTGCACCTGCCCGAACACGTCAAGAGCTACTTCCGTCACCCCTGCGCCCAATACGCCGCAGGGCCGTAATTATTGACAATATTTCGGGCCGGGGTAATATGACAACCGTTCGAGGGTCCGAGTCTCGAGTTTTCACGAGGGTTACTGATGGCTGACCGAGCGACGATTCAGCCGGAGATCGAACCTCCGATCTGCGTCCACGACGACCTACACCCGCAGGTCATCCGCGACGAGTTCGACTATGGGCCGGATAATGACCGCATCCACATCGTCATCGACGCCGTCCCCGTACTCGTTTGCCCTCAGTGCGGGGAGGTATTCTACGGCCCCGAAGCGGAGCAATTGCACCACCGCGCCATCTGCAAAGCGTATCAACTGCTGACCCCCGAAGAGATCAAGAACGTGCGAGAGCAACTCGGCAAGACGCAAGAGGAGTTCGCCGCACTCACCGGCATCGGCGTGGCGACGCTATCGCGCTGGGAGAAAGGTCGGCTGATGCAGACGCGGGCGCATGACAACTACCTGAGACTCCTCAACGCTTTACCGGAAGCCGTTCACGTCTTGGAAGAGGGGACGAACCGGGTGGAGCAATTCCAACGGTGAGGGTTGCTCGACGGAGCCATGAGGCGGAAGTCATTGCCTCTCGTCTGGCAAACGAGTATCCTGCAAGTGGACTTATGACTCCTACGGGAGGGTGCCTCATGCGACGTAGCAGGATCCTTTGGTGGACGTTTGGCGTGGCCTTACTTGGCTGCGTCATTCTCGCGATCGTGGTCGCCTCCAGGTACGAATACGAGCTTCAGCCACCCTTTGCGGAGTCCGACGGGCATGACTTCTCGGCGATTTACTTGGCCTATGATGAGGATGAATCTGAGGCAGACAAGCATTTCAAAGGTAAGGTTCTCAATCTCTTGGACTCTCCCGGCTCCAAAATTCGGACCGATGAAGCAGGCGAACAGTATTTGTCTTTGTTCAAACTCATCCATGACAGTACACACGCATCCCGAAACGAAGAAGGCATCCGTTGCTATCTTTACCGGCCAGAGGATCCAGTCATGGAGCGCGGCCCCAGGCCGCCAGGGAGCCTCGGCTACAGCATCAAGGGAGTGTGCATGGGCAAGATCGACGGGATCGTCGTCATGAGAAAGTGTTATCTCGTCGAGATTACAATCGAGGGCCCTGACTGGTGACAAATTGACGACGAGATCATCGCAGCGCTGATGGCACTGGTCTACCGCGAGATGTGGGTGGGCAAGGTAACGCCTGCCGAGGCGATGCGGCGGGCCGAACCTGAAAGTCGTCGTTCGTCCTATCAGGGCAGGGCGACGGAACGGCGACTCGACGGGGAAGTATCATCCCGAACGAACGAGATGATACTTCCTCATGATCCTCATGCCGATGTGCCGGACATCACTTGATGAACAGCATCTCGCGGTACGTCGGCAACGGCCACAGGTCGTCCGCCACCATCGTCTCGAGGGCGTCGGCGTGCTTGCGCACTTCGACCAGCGCGGTGACGACGTGGTCGCGCGCGTACTTGGCGTGGTCGAGCAGGCTCCCCTTGGCCTCATGGTTCACCGCGTGGTCGAGCTTCTCGGTCGTCTCCTGGAGAGAATCGATCGTCTCGGTCAGCTTCTTCAACAACGCCGTCTGCCGGGCGGGAGCCTTCACGCCCGCCAACGTCAGCGCCTGGACCGACTGGGCCACCTCCGTCTGGTAGCGCAGCGCCGCCGGCAGGATCATCGTCGTCGCCATGACGACGGCGCAACGGCCCTCGATCGACACCGTCTTGACGTAGCTCTCGCACAGGATGGTGAATCGGCTGTTCAGCTCGCGTTCGGAGTAGACCTTGTACTTCGTGAACAGCTCGATCGACTCCTTCTCGAGGATCGCCGGCAGCGCCTCGGGCGTGTTGCGCAGGTTCGGCAGGCCGCGTTTCTCGGCCTCGGCGTGCCACTCGGCGGTGTAGTTGTCGCCCAGGAAGAGGACGCGGCGGTTCTCCTTGAGCAGACCGGGCAACAGGTCGCCGATGGCCTTGGTCAAGTCCTTGCCCTCGGCGCGGGCCTTCTCGAGGTTCGTCGCGATCACGTCGATCGACTCGGCGACGATCGTGTTGAGGACCGTGTTCGCCCCGGCGATCGAGAACGACGAGCCGACGGCTCGGAACTCGAACTTGTTGCCCGTGAAGGCGAACGGGCTGGTGCGGTTGCGGTCGCCGGCGTCCTTCGGCAGGCGCGGCAGGACGTTCACGCCGATCTCGTCCATGAAGCCGCGCGACTTCGTACTCTTGGCGGAGCCGGAGTCGGCGAGGTGATCGACGATCTCCTGGAGCTGGTCGCCGAGGAAGATCGAGATGATGGCCGGCGGTGCCTCGTTGGCCCCGAGGCGGTGGTCGTTGGCCGCGCTGGCGACGGACACGCGGAGGAGCTTGGCGTACTTGTTGACCGCGCGGATGACGGCGGTGCAGAAGACGAGGAACTGGACGTTGTGTTCCGGCGTGTCGCCCGGATCGAGGAGGTTCTCGCCGGCGTCGGTGGACATCGACCAGTTGTTGTGCTTGCCCGAGCCGTTGATACCCGCGAAGGGCTTCTCGTGCAGGAGGCAGACGAGGCCGTACTTCGTCGCCGTCCGGCGGAGGAGTTCCATCGTCAGCATCTGGTGGTCGGTGCCGAGGTTGCTGTCCTCGAAGATCGGGGCCAACTCGTACTGGCTCGGGGCGACCTCGTTGTGCCGGGTCTTGATCGGGACGCCGAGCTGGAAGAGTTGCGACTCCACGTCGGCCATGTAGGCCAGCACGCGCTCGGGGATGGCCCCGAAATACTGGTCCTCCATCTCCTGGCCCTTGGGAGGCGGGCAGCCGAACAGGGTCCGCCCCGTCGCCTGGAGGTCGAGCCGGCCGAAGTAGAAGTTCTTGTCGATGAGGAAGTATTCCTGCTCCGGCCCGACGGTCGTGAAGACCTTCTTCGCGTCGTGGTTGCCGAACAGTTTGATGATCCGTAACGCCTGCTTGGAGAGCGCCTCCATCGAGCGGAGCAACGGCGTCTTCTTGTCGAGCGCCTCGCCGGTCCAACTGACGAACGCCGTCGGGATGACGAGCGTCGCGCCGTTGGGGTTCTCCATGATGAAGGCCGGGCTGGTCGGATCCCACGCCGTGTAGCCGCGCGCCTCGAACGTGGCGCGGATGCCGCCGCTGGGGAACGAGCTGGCGTCCGGCTCGCCGCGGACGAGTTCCTTGCCCGAGAACTCGAGCAACGCTTGCCCCGGCTCGCTCGGCTGGAGGAAGCTGTCGTGCTTCTCGGCGGTCAGCCCGGTCATCGGCTGGAACATGTGCGTGAAGTGCGTCGCGCCCTTCTCGATGGCCCAGTCCTTCATGGCCGTGGCGACCGCGTCGGCGATCGCCGGGTCGAGCGTCGCGCCCTGCTTGATGGTCTTCTGGAGCGCCTTGAACACCGGCTTGGGCAGGCGTTCGCGCTGGACGGGTTCGCTGAAGACATCCTGTCCGAACAGCTCCTTGATGTGCCCGTCCTTGAAGTTGATGTGGTCCAGCTTGTGCTTGGTCGAGACGATGGCCGCGATGGCGGCCTGACGCATGGAATTACTCATCGCGTATCCTATTAGCCGTCGGCTGTCAGCTATCAGCCTTCGGCCAGAAAAGGGAAACAGTCGGTTCGAGTCTATCAGGCTGATAGCTGACAGCCGATAGCGGAGAGCTTCGGTCAAATATCGAAGTAGAGGGCGAACTCGTAGGGGTGCGGCCGCAGGCGAATGGCATCGACCTCTTTCTCGCGCTTGTACCAGATCCAGGTGTCGATCACGTCGCTCGTGAACACGTCGCCTTGCAGGAGGAACTCGTGGTCCTTGCGGAGGTTGTTCAGCGCCTCGTCGAGCGAGGCGGGCGTCTTCGGGACGGTCTCGAGTTCCTCCGGCTTCAGGTCGTAGATGTCCTTGTCCAGGGGCTCGCCGGGGTTGATCTTGTTCTTGATGCCGTCGAGCATCGCCATGAGCATGGCGGCCAGGGCGAGGTAGGGGTTGCTCGAGGCGTCGGGCAGGCGGAACTCGAGGCGCTTGCTCCGCCAGTGCGGCGAGTAGACCGGGATGCGAATCGCCGCCGAGCGGTTGCGCCGACTGTAGGCGAGGTTGATCGGCGCTTCGTAGCCCGGCACGAGTCGCTTGTAGCTGTTCGTCGTCGGGTTGGTGATGCCGCACAAGGCCGGGGCGTGGCGCAGTAAGCCGCCGATCGCGTGAAGGCCCGTCTCCGATAGGCCCGCGTAGCCGGAGCCGGCGAACAAGTTCTTCCCGTCCTTCCAGAGCGACGTGTGGACGTGCATCCCGGAGCCGTTGTCCATGAACAACGGCTTGGGCATGAACGTGGCCGTCTTGTTGTTCTTCCGCGCGACGTTCTTCACGATGTACTTGTACTTCAAGACGTTGTCGGCCATCTCGACGAGCGAGCCGTAGCTCATGTCGATCTCGCCCTGGCCTCCGGTCGCGACCTCGTGATGGTGCCGTTCGACCTTGAGGCCGCACTCGATCATCGTGAGCATCATCTCGGAACGCAGGTCGTGCAGCGCGTCGGTCGGGGGGCACGGCGAATAGCCCTCCTTGGTCCGCACCTTGTACCCGAGGTTCGGCCCCTCCTGTCGCCCGGTGTTCCACGCGCCCTCGACGGAGTCGAGGTAGTAGTACCCGCTCGAGGGCGTCTGGTCGAAGCGGACCTCGTCGAAGATGAAGAACTCGACCTCCGGCCCGAAGTTCGCCGTGTCGGCGATGCCGGTCGATTTCATGTAATTGACGGCCTTGCGTGCGACGTTCCGGGGGTCGCGGGTGTAGTCCTCTTTCGTGAGCGGATCTTGGATGTTGCAGATCATCGTGAGGGTGCGGTCGCGGGCGAACGGGTCGATGAAGGCGGTCTCGGGCACCGGGACGACGAGCATGTCGGACTCGTTGATCGCCTGCCAGCCGCGGATGCTCGACCCGTCGATGCCGAGGCCGTCTTCGAAGATGTGTTCGTTCATCGCCTGCACGGGGATGGTGAAGTGCTGCCACAGACCGGGGAAGTCCATGAACCGCAAATCGACCGCGCGAATCTCTTTTTCCCGAATGAATGCAAGCAACTCACGGGGTGTCACGAAATCAGCCTCTGAGGATCATCGAGAGATCACCACACTAGGGGTTATAGGAAACCGACAAGGGCATGGCGAGCGGCTCGCGTCAATCGCTGGAGCATCGGTTCCTGGGGATGGCTCCCTCGTCCTTCGTGGGTTCTCCTCCTCTGGGATATCTGTGATTCTCTTGGCTTTGTTC
>JANXSH010000389.1 GCA_025356615.1 Planctomycetia bacterium
GCCTCGCTCCTCCGTGACGCGGTTTCTCGATGGTTGCAAGCGCGTCGAAATAGTGTCGTTCGGAACGCCGAAGGGGGTGACTATCCATGCGGGAGGTAGCGTCTCGGGTCTCTCGCTGCATCTCACGCACAGCTGCATAGCCTTGCGCTCGCCCGACGAGAGAACTCGCGAACCAAATCGAAACGACAGCCAAAAATTTGATCACGGCCCAAACAGTGACAGGAGGAAGAACATTCTCCAAAACGATGAGGGCGATAACGATCAGGCCAACCGCAACAAATCTAGCATTGCGAATGTGACGCCGAAGTATGACCCGTTGCGCGGCTGTGAACGTCCTCTCGCGGGTTCGACTAACCTCAGCGAACGCCGCGACCGCTGACCAGATCGAGCAAATGACTCCGAACATGATGAGCGACTTCAGATGCCCGACATCCGGGTCGATCGAATTGACCAGCGCCACCGGTACAGCGACCAGCAGCGACCAGCAGAAACCACCGATCGCGCCGCGCACGGCTCCCCGAGCGATCAAAGGCCGCGCGTCGATCTGAGTGCCAGTGTCGTTCAGGATCGAGTCGTTCATCATCGCTCAATCGGTAGGTTTAAATCTTCACGCAACATGGTCTTTTACGCCGAAGGCGTTACACAACAAAGCCCAGGGTCGGGAGCGCAGCGAGCGCACCCTGGGAGAACGCGGGAAGAGTTGTGCAACCGAATGGAACCGCATTGTGTCACCTGCTCAGCCCCCAGGGTGCGCTCGCTGCGTTCGCGACCCTGGGCTTTGTTGTTTAACCCCTTCGGGGTAAAAGACCTTGAAGTTGCCTCCCGTTCAATGGTTGAACACGAACTCCAACGAATTCAGCATACTCCAGGCTAGATCCTCCGCCGATTCCCGGCGTCGCTCTGCATTCTCCTTAAGGTGCCCCAACGCGGCCTTCCGCTCTTTGTCCGTAGGCAGGCGGGCGAAGAACGTCAGGTACAACTCCTCGACGATACCTGCGTCGTCCTTTGCTTTGTCGAGGAGTCGGGCGACGGTGCCGCCAGCGTGGGACAGCTTTGCCTCGATCTCGGGGGCGTTGAGTAAGTGTAGCACCTGGGCGACCGAAGGCTCGGCGTTGCGGTCGCACTCGCAGCCGCTCGTCCTCTCCGGCCTGCCGAAGGCGCGGAGGAAGTAGTGCGGCACCTTGCTGTCCCAGAGCTGGACGGCGCGCGTGCCCGCAGGGGCACCGCTGAACTTCTCGGGGACGCCGGTCGCCTGGCTGACCATGTCGAGCAGCACTTCGGCGGGCATCCGCCGTAGGGCCGAACGCGAGTAATTAATGGTGTCGCGCATGTTGGTCGCGTTCGGCGTCGTCGATTGTTGGTAGGTGCGCGAGGCGACGATGGCGCGTATAAGAGCTTTTTGGTCGAATTTGGAATCGACGAGATGTTTCGCCAGCGCGTCGAGCAAGTCTGGGTTCGTCGGGGGGTTGGTCGCTCGCATGTCATCGACCGGCTCGAAGACGCCCCGCCCGAGGAAGTGCGCCCAGACGCGGTTCGCGATGTTCTTCGCGAAGAAGGGGTTTTGCGGTGCCGTCATCCACCGGGCGAGGTCGTCGCGTCGGTCGCCCGGATCGAGCTTGGCGGGCGACTTAGCGCCGAGCGGTCGGGCCATGAGGGTCGCCCCCGAACGCGGGTTCGAGGACGAGGCCACGCCGGTGACATTGACGGAGTCGGTCGTGTTCTCGCCCATGCCGACGCGGGTAACGTGCAGGCCCGTGAAGTAGGCGGCCATGCCGTGATAGTCGGCCTGGCTCCACCGATCGAACGGGTGGTGGTGGCACTCCGCACAGGCGATGCGGACGCCGAGGAACACCTGGGCGATCGTCGAGGCCATCTCGCCGGGCTTCTTCATCGCGCGGTAGAACCCCGCCTCCGGCACCTCCGCGATCGGCCCCTCGGCGGTGATGATGGCCCTCGCCATCACGTCGAGGCCCGTCCCTGCGGCGATCTGTTTGCGGATCCAGCCGTGATACGCCCGCGCCTGTTTCGCCCCGAGCGCGGTGCGATCGACGCGCAGGAGGTCGGCCCACTTCATCGCCCAGAAGTCGGCGAACTCGGGGCGCTCCATCAACCCCTCGACGAGTCGGGCACGCCGGTCGGCCCGCTTATCCGCGAGGAAAGCCCGCGCCTCGGCGAGGGTGGGGAGGACGCCGATGATGTCGAGAGTGACTCGGCGGAGGTAGGTCGCATCGTCGCAGCCGTCGGAGGGGAGGATGTGCAACTTCTTCAGCCGGGCGTTGACGTGCGTATCGACGAAGTTGTGTTCGGCGACCTTCGGATAATTCGCGATCCGCTCGCGCCGGGGCACGAGGACTCGGCTGACGCCGAAGACGTTCATGAAACTCGCCATGACCGCCGCCTCGCCGGGCACCTCCCCCGCCGTGACGAGGCCATTCAGATCGACCGCCGCGAGGGTATCGTTGTTGGACTGGAAGCGTGCCCGGTTGGTCACGTCCACCTCGCGCCCGTCGCTGTAGGTCGCGATGACTCGGAGCTGTTGCGTTGTACGAACGGTCATGACGCGCTCGGCTGGCTCGACGCGGACCTTCTCGACCGAGGGCGCGTCCTCCGCGCCGTAGGGCGTCCCCGCCGCGATCCAGCCGACGACGACGGAATAGCCCAACGAGCCGGGCCGAATGCGTGCCCCGCCGCCGTGCGGCATCAGGCCGGACATCTTGCGGACGAAGAGGCTCGCCTCGGGAGAGGCCGGTAGCATGCGCCGACCGCGTCCCTCCATGACGAGACTCGCATGGTCCGCCGCCGGGTCGAAGCCGAAGACCGACAGTTTGAACCCGTTCTGCCCTTCCGACTTGCCGTGACACCCCGAGGAGTTGCACGAAAAGCGACTCAGCAGGGGAACGATGTCGTTGACGAAGTGATACTCGCGAGGCCGAGTCGTCCCGCGCGCCTCGACGCTCACCGATTTCGTCTGCCCGTCCACGACGACGGAGATGGTCGCCTTGCCGTCGCTGACGGCGGTGAGGACGCCGCGTTCGTTGACGCTCGCAATCTTCGGGTCGCTCGACGTGTACTTGGCGGCGTGCGTGCGGTCAGTCGTTTCGTCTCCCGATCGGGCTTCGACGAGCAGGGAATAGCGGGCACCCGGCCCCTCGAGGCGGACGACCGCCGGATCGACGCGGACTTCGACAGGCGCGCCGGGGCCGACGAGCAGAACGAGAGCGAGGATGGCGGGATGGCTCATGGTGGGGCAGCCTCCGAGGCACGCACGGTGGGATACTATTATCCATACCAGATCGGAGGCCGGATCGCAAAGGGAATCCGGGGCGGAGGCTCATTCGGTGTGGCAATCGATTCGGGTGCGTCCCTCCCCACCAGGGGCGGAAGTTGGGAGGCCGTACACGAATCTGTTGCCACACGCCTGCTCACGGACGCCCAGGAGGTGGGCCACCGGGGAGCCCACCACCGGGACCACCCGGACCGCCAGGGCCGAAGCCGGGACCGCCGGGGCGGGCCTCGCGCATTCGCTTCAACTGTGCCCTCTGGTCCTCGGTCAGGAGTTTCTCGAGTTTGCCGTCGATCTCCTTCTGTAGCTCTGCGAGTCGCTTCTTCTGGTCCGCGCTGAGACGCAGCGCCTGTTGCACCCCCGCCCCGAGAACCTCCCCAGGCCGTGCCGGTGCCTGGAACCCGCCCGGTCCACCGGGGCCGCCGAATCCGGGCATCCCGAAGGGTTGCGGGACGAAGCCCTTGCTCTTACCTGCGAGTTGCGACGCGACTGCGACGGTTCGCTTCTCGAAGAACATGCGCGGGGGCAACGAGCCGCCGAACACCCCTCCGCCGAAGGGTCCAAAGCCTCCGCCGCCCTCTTTGCGCTCCTTCACGGCCTTGGCCTCTCGAGCGAGCGGCTCTTTCGTCACCTTCTCGACGGCGTCCAGCTCCTTCAACAAGCGCTCCTTGGTGAACGAGGTCTTCGTAAGGTCCGCGAGGAGCTTGCGGTACTTCTCGTTCACTTCTTTCATTGCCAGAAGCCGATCGATCAGCTTGTTCTGGCCGGAGTGCGGGTGCATGACGCTCAGCTCGACGAGTTGTTCTGGGGTGCCGGCCGCCGGCCACGCCGCCAGCGATAGGTCCAGATCCCACGGAATGAAGACGAATTTGTCGGTGTCCGGGCGCAGGTAAAGGTAATAGTTGTGCCCGAAGCCGAGGAAACTGTCGAGGTTGGACAAGAGCGCGTTGGCCGCGATGTAGCGAAGGAAGGCGTCCACGTCGAGGAACGTGCCGATCTCCTTCTGGAACTTCGCTTCGGGGGCGTCGTTGACGAGTCGGGTGAACTCGACGAGTCGCTTCTTCTGGGCGGCGGTCGGGTCGCCCTTGGGACGGTAGCGCTCCTTGTATCCCTTCCAGTCGTCGCCTAGGTGGGCGAGGCCGCCCTGGAGTCCCTCCGGCTTGAGCAACATCCCCTTGCCGGCACCGAAGTGATGCTTCAAGAACGCCTTGTCCACCTGCTCGACGAGGGTAAAGAGGCCGAGGTGTGCCTTGTCGTGCTTGCCCGGAACGGTCAGCGTCACTTCCGCGAAGGCGGTTCGCGATGCGGGGACCCCGGCGGCGCGGAAGTAGGCGTAGGAGAGCGCCTCTCGTGCCTTGGACGGGTCCGTGACGCCGCTGGTGAGGTTGAGCATTCGTTGGCCGTGGAAGTGTTGCGCGGCATCGTAGCGGTCGAGGTCGATCTTCATCGATCGCTTGAGTCCGTTCGCGGAAATCATGTAGGTGAAGTTTCCCTTGTAGCGGAGGCCGACGCCGGTGTAAATCTTGCCGTCTTCGGTGAAGTCGGCCTTTACCCAGGGGAACTCCTGACCGAAGCCGCTCTTGTGCGTGTCGGTCGGCTTGTCCCCCGCTTTGTCAGGAGCCTTCCCGCCCGGCGGGCCGAAGCCTCCAGGCGGGCCGAAACCCATGTTCGCCGCCGGTTGCATCCGCGCGTAGTCCTTGGCTGCGACCTTCAGGTCGAATCGCAACACCTTCGTCAGGCCGAAGAGGTCTCTGCGGTCCGGCTTCTCGGCGTCTCCCGGTGCCCTCGCCGACAGACCGTAGAACGTCCCCGTCAGGACGACTGCCAGGCAGGCCAGCGCCGTTCGAGTGACTCCGGATCGTATCCGCATCGAAACACCTCACTTCGCCTTCGTGGATGGCTACAGACCGATAGGAGGAATGCTATTCCTGCACTCATGAGAAGATAGTGAGAAGACAATGGGTCGAGCGATTTGGGCACGACCCTGCGATGTCACCCTCCCGCCGAACGGGATGTCCGTTACTTCTTGACCGGGCGATAGATCCACACGGTTCCCGAAGTCTTGCCCGCGAGGTCGAGGTCATCTTCGCGGACTTTCTTTCTCTCGACCTCACTCATGTTCGGTCCGCCGGAGTTCTGCTCGTACACCTTGAACTTTCCCTTGCCGAGGTTCCGGGAGATCACCGCCGTGTGATGGTCGTAGCTCCGTTTCGTGGTGCGCGTCGAAGTGCCCTTGGGGGACTTCGTGACCGTTTTGGTGACGGTGACGACATCCCGGAACTGGATGATGTCGCCGGGCTGCACATCGGCGTGCTTCTTGACGAGGGTGCCCCACTCGTAGTCCTCGTCGAGTCCAGTGACCCCGAAATCGTGGGTCGTCTTGGCCCCGACGGACTCGAGCGCCTCGATCGCGAGGGCCGTGCATTCGCCGTCGCCGACCTTCTTGCCGACGTGGTCGCTCGCGAATTTCACGACGCCGAGGTTGATCTTGCCGGGCGTGTTCTCTTTCTGAGCGAAGCCCGTCAGGGCGAGAAAGCCGAGGGTGAGGCACGCGGCGGCGCAGGGACCGAGGAGGCGAGACATCGACGGAACTCCTGGAGGTAGAATCGGAAGCTGCTCTCCGCTATAGTGCTTTTAGTGTAGGCGATTCCGCGAGGTTGGTTATCACATCCTCGGGGCCGACCTGGGCCGTCGAACAGCTCGGCGACTCGGCTCGCGCCCCAATCTTCCCTCCCTCTCTGGACAATTTGACCTGTCTGACTGTATGATAGGAAGGAAGAAGGGATTTTTCGTCACCCTCAGAAGTGACGAAGGGATGGAACCCTCCCGCCTCTGGGCACCCTTCCTTTTCCCAGGATGACTTTTCGAGCGAGCGCCGAGGGGTGCCCGCTGGGATCGTTTCGACCGACGAGTTAGACGCGAGATTCCCTCTGCAAGGCGATGCCGGACGTGGGTTCCGGTTCGTAGCAGTTCATCGACCAGGAGTACACGTCGCGGACTCCTTCCTCCGCGACATCCGAACCATGCTCGAGAACCTTCGTAACATTGGTATCATCGCTCACGTTGACGCCGGCAAAACCACAACAACAGAGCGGATCCTCTATTTCAGCGGTTCCAAGCACAAGGTCGGCGACGTCGATGACGGCGACACCACCACGGACTACGACCCCGAGGAGAAGGCGCGCGGCATCACGATCAACAGCGCCGCCGTCACCATCGAGTGGGGCGAAACGCAGATCACGCTGATCGACACGCCGGGCCACGTCGATTTCACCGCCGAGGTGGAGCGGAGCCTCCGCGTCCTCGACGGTGCCATCGGCGTGTTCTGCGCCGTGGGCGGCGTGGAAGTGCAGTCGGAAAAGGTCTGGTTCCAGGCCAACGACTACAACGTCCCGCGTATCGCCTACATCAACAAGCTCGACCGCATGGGGGCCGACTTCTTCGAGGCCATCGAGCAGATGAAGGACAAGCTCCGCGTCGTGCCGGCCATCTGCGCGCTGCCGGTGGGGGCCTACAACGACTTCCTGGGCGTCATCGACCTCGTGGAGATGAAGTTCCACCTCCGCGACAAGACCGACCCCAAGAACATCCGCTACGACGAGGTCGATATCCCCGAGTCGCACAAGGCGGAGGCGGAGGCGTACCACCGCGCGCTGGTTGAGGTGGCCTCGCTGGCCGACGATCAGCTCATCGAATTGATCCTGGAGGAGAAGCCGGTCCCGAAGGAGATGCTCAAGAAGGCGATCCGCAAGGGCACGCTCGAGGGCACGTTCACGCCGATCTTCTGCGGCTCGTCGAAGAACTTCCACGGCGTCCAGCTCGTCCTCGACGCGGTCGTCGATTACCTCCCCGCGCCCTCGGACCGTCCGCCGGTCTCCGGCCCGATCCCGAAGAACAAGGACAAGTCGCGCGCCGAGCGCAAGCCGTTGCCCAGCGAGCCGTTCTCCGCCCTCGCCTTCAAGACCGTGACCGAGGCGAACGGCGACCTCGTCTACACCCGCATCTATTCGGGCGAACTCCGCCCGAAGGACGCGGTGATGAACACGACGACCGGCAAGATCGAGCGCATCGCCCGCATCTTCCGCATGATGGGCGACCGCAAGGAGTCGCTCGACGTGGCTGGCCCCGGCGAGATCGTGGCGATCGTCGGGCTCAAGCAGACGTACACAGGGAACACCCTGTGCGACGAGGACAAGCAGGTCGTCCTCGAGGAGATCCGCTTCCCCGACCCGGTCATCGCCCAGGCGATCATCCCGGACAAGACCACGGACGAGACGAAGCTCGCCGACTCGATGGCGAAGCTCGTCCGCGACGACCCGACGCTGAAGTTCAAGACCGACCCCGAGACGAAGCAACTCATCCTGGCGGGGATGGGCGAGTTGCACCTCGAGGTGTCGATCGGCAAGCTCCAGCGGACGCCGGGCGTCAAGGTCACGGTGGGCAGGCCGATGGTGGCCTACCGCCAGACGCTCACGAAGGCCGTCGAGTTCGAGTACAAGTTCTCCAAGCAGACGGGCGGACGCGGCAAGTACGCCGTGATCTATTGTCGCTGGGAGCCGCTCTCGAAGGAGAAGGTCGAGGAGAAGATCGCCGAGTTGGAGGAGGAGGGCGAGAAGCCCGAGCCGAACAACGTCTTCTTCACCGACAAGGTCGTCGGCGGGACGGTGCCGAGGGAATTCATCCCTGCGGTCGAGGCGGGCTTCCGTAATTCCTGCGTCAAGGGGGCCAAGTACGGCTTCCCGCTCGTCGACATCAACTGCACCCTCATGGAGGGCAAGTACCACGACGTGGACAGCTCGCAGGACTCCTTCCGCATGTGCTCCGAGGAGGCGACCCGAGAGGCCCAGGTCAAATCGGGCATCACCCTTCTCGAGCCGATCATGAAGGTGCTGGTGGACTCCCCCGAGGAGTACCAGGGTACGCTGGCAGGCGACATCAACCGCCGGCGCGGCGAGATCCAGAGCTTGCACTCCGACAAGGGTCGCTGCAAGATCTACGCCTACGTCCCGCTGGCGATGCTGTTCGGCTACACGTCGGACCTCCGCAACGTCACCAGCGGCAAGGCGTCCTTCACGATGGAGCCGAGCCACTACGCCTCGGTCCGCGAGGAACTCGCGGACATCCGCCAGACGGCGTGAGTTCGTGGTGTGATACGAAAAGAGGCGGCAGGAGGGACTCGGGTCTCCCCTGCCGTCTTTTCGTATGCTGAGAGGCGCAGCGTTTGCCCTTTCCTGCCCACGGATCCCCCCTACCCGCCGCGAGAGTCATCGATGACTGCCGACAACATCATCGCCTTGGTTACGCTGACGCTGATGGAGATCGTCCTCGGCATCGACAACATCATCTTCATGGCGATCGTCTCCGGGCGGCTTCCGAAGGAGCAGCAGGCGAAGGCGCGGCGGATCGGGCTCGTCGTCGCGCTCGCGACCCGGCTCGCGCTGCTGGGGACGTTGTTCTTCTTGACTAGCCTCGAGAAGGTCAATGTGTTCTATATTTCCTCGCTGGGGATTCCCGAAAGCCTGATGACTCCCGAGATAAACGCCATCTCGGTCAAGGATCTCGTGCTCCTCCTGGGCGGCGCGTTCCTGATCGCCAAGAGTACGACGGAGATCCACCACAAGCTCGAGGGCGACGAGCACGAAGGCGAGGGCGGCGGCAAGATGACCTTCACCTCGGCCCTCGTCCAGATCGCGGTCCTCGATGTCGTCTTCTCTCTCGACTCGGTCATCACGGCCGTCGGGATGGCGAGGGAGCCCTGGGTGATGGTCGTCGCCATGATCCTCGCGGTCGGCGTCATGCTCGTCTTCGCGGGCAGCATCGCGGACTTCGTCGGCCGGCATCCGACGGTCAAGGTCCTGGCGCTGGCGTTCCTGATACTGATCGGCGTCATGCTCGTGGCCGAGGGCTTGGGGCAGCACATCTCCAAGGGGTACATCTACTTCGCGATGGCGTTCTCCGTCGTCGTGGAGATGATCAACATTCGTGTGCGGACGAAGTCGAAGGGGGTCGAGCTGCGCGACGACAAGATGCCGAGTGACGCGCCGACGGAGCGGTGAAACGCGGTTCGCTCCTCGGGATTCATTGATCGTCCCGCCTCCCTTGCCATGCCGCCCGGCCCCGTCCGCTTGCTGCTCTTAGCAAACCGAGGCGGACGCGGTACAATCCTCTCAGGGATTGTGAAGAATGAGGCGAGCCGGGAGCGTGACAGTAGTATCAAGGATCACGGGAAGGCGCTGGTTAGACCCCACCCCCCAACCCCCTCCCCTAAA
>JANXSH010000393.1 GCA_025356615.1 Planctomycetia bacterium
GGAGCCAGACCGAGGGATCGTATTGCTCCCCCTCCCTTTTAGGGGAGGGGGCTGGGGGGTGGGGTCAGCCTCTCACCGGCTTCACCTCTCCCCTAAGTATAAATGTCCCCCGTCTCCGAATCGAGGATCCCACCATGTATCGCGCGTGCCGACTCCTGCTCTCCCTCGTCGCCTTGTTCACCGCCCTGACCGTCGTCTACGCCCAGCCCAAGGCGTCGGAAGTCGTCAAGGCCCACGACGCGATCGTCTATTCGCTGGCCTTCAGTCCCGACGGCAAGACCCTCGCCAGCGGGGGGTTCGACGGCCTGATCCACCTGTGGGATTACGACGCCGCCAAGGGCGAACTCAAGAAGAAGTCCACGATCAAGGGGCACACCGGCGCGGTCTACTGCGTCGCCTTCAACAAGGACGGGACGGTCCTCGCCTCGTCGAGCCTCGACAAGACGATCCGCCTCTGCACCCCCACCGACGGGAAGCTCCTCAAGGAACTCAAGGGCCACACCGACATCGTCGAGAGTGTCGTCTTCAGCCCCGACGGGAAGCTGCTCGCCAGCGCGAGCGCGGACAAGAGCGTTCGCCTCTGGAACCCGGCGGACGGCAAGGAGGTCAAGAACCTCGGCAGCCATGCGCGGTCGGCCTACTCGGTCGTCTTCAGCCCCGACGGAAAGCTACTCGCCAGCGCGGGGGCCGACAAGATGGTCAAGCTCTACGAGGTCGCCGGCCAGAAGATGCTCAAGGAACTCAAGGGCCACGAAGACCCGGTCACGGGCGTCGTTTTTACACCGGACAACAAGAGTGTCGTGTCGATTTCGCACGATCGCACGATTCGCATCTGGGATGTCGCCGACGGCAAGGAGAAGAAGAAGCTCGGCACCGCCCCCGTCGCCACGCCTCCCGCCAAAGACAAGAAGGAGCCGGTCGTCCCTCCGTCCAAGGATAAGGCACCGGAGGAGATCGAGGATGACCCCTACGGCATCGCCTTCTCGCGCGACGGCAAGTACCTGGCAACGAGCGGCTACGGCGGCTGGCTCAAGGTGTGGGATCTGAACACCGGCAAGACGACGTTCTCGCAAAAGCTCAAGACGTTCGGCGCGTATTGCGTCACGTTCACGCCGGACGGCAAGGCCGTCGTGACCGGCCATGACAACAAGAGCATCCTTGTGACTCCACTCGGAAAATGACCTCGCTGGTCGACCCGGTGACGGGCGTTGTTTTCACCCCTAGATATACTCGTCGCGGTCAGGGATTACCCATCCGGTAAGGGAGGATTTAGCCCGACGCGCTAGCGAGGGTTGAGTAAACAGCCTCGATCGTGGCCTGTTTCCCTCGCTAGCGCGTCGGGCTAACTATGTCTCATCCCTGGCCACGCGACGAATCGCAAGAGTGTCGTGTCGATTTCGCACGATCGCACGATCTGGGTTTGGGAAGTCGCCGACGGGAGGGAGAAAAAGAAGCTAGAATCTAAGGAGGACGACCTCTACAAAGCTCGCCTTCTCCCACGATGGCCAGGCGTCTCGACCGGCCATGACCACAAGAGCATTCTATTGACCCCCCCAGGAAAATGACCCCACAGGTCGAACGCCCTCAACCGAGTACGACCTTCCCCGTCCGGCGACTGCTCGCCCTGACGGGGGGCATCGCCCTCGCCGTTTGGGCGTTGGCGAGCATGGCGATCGCCCAATCCAAACACCTCCCTGGGAGTTCGTCGGTTCATTTCAGCCTGATCCTCGGCTGCTCGCTCTTCGTCGCGGGGGCCGCCTGGGTCTACTTCTCTCGGGGGATCATGCAGTCGCGGGCGAACGCGATTCGGGGCGAACAGGATCGCCGCAGTCGCCTCATCGTCGATATGGCCGCCGACGCCATCTTGACCTTCACGCACGAAGGCCGGATCGAGTCGGCCAACCCGGCGGCGACTCGGTTGTTCGGCTACGAACTGGACGAGATCATCGGGCAAGACATCTCCCTCTTGATCGCCACGCCCGACTACGACAGCGTCGATGCCCTCATGAGTCAGGCGCTCGACACCGGGTCGATGAAGGTGATCGGCGGCGGCACGAACCTCACGGGACGGCACAAGAGCGGCCACGCCCTGCCGATCGAACTCGGCGTGAGCAAGGTGATCGACGAGGACCGCCGACTCTACATCCAGATCATCCGCGACCTGACCGAACGCACGAAGGCCGAACGTCACCGCATGCTCCAGTACGAGGTTGCCCGCCTGCTCGCGGTGGACGAGCCACTGGACACCGTCGGCCCGCGAGTCCTGGGGATGATCGGTCGCTACCTCTCGTGGCATCTGGGCGTGTTGTGGCTCTTCGACGAGCCTTCGGGTCGGCTGAAGCCCGCCGCGACCTGGCACCAGGGCAAACGCGCGACCCCGGCCGAGCAACAGGTGCGGTCCATTTCGTACGCGCCGGGGGCCGGTCTCGTCGGGGTCGTGTGGAAGGCGCGCCGGTGGCAAACGCGGCCCGTGGACGGCACCGAGCCGCTCGATGATGTCTTCATCAAGGCGGCGCTGACGGGCGGAATCGCCTGGCCCGTCGAGCTCGCGGGCCAGTTCATCGGCGTCCTGGAGTTCTACACGCGGGTGCCCCTGGAGGTCGATGAGGGTTTGCGGCGCTGCCTCTTGCCGATGGCGACCCAGTTGGCCCAGTTCATCGAGCGCCACCGCAACTCCGAAGCTCTGCTTCGGGCCAAGGACGCCGCCGAGGCGGCCAACCGGGCCAAGAGTCAGTTCCTCGCCAACGTCAGCCACGAGTTTCGCACCCCCCTCAACGGGGTGGTCGGCCTCACGGAAATCCTCCTCGACACGCCGCTCGAGGCACAGCAGCGCGAGTACCTCGGCCTGATCCAGTCGTCGGCCGGGATACTCGTGGCGCTGATAACGGATCTACTCGACTTCGCGCAAATCGAGGCGGCGAAGATCACATTCGAGACGTGCGGATTCTCTCTGCGGGATTCGGTCCGACCGACGCTCGAGATGTTGAAGCTCCGCGCCCTCCAGCAGGGCCTGAAGTTCGACTGGCTGATCGAACCCGACGTGCCCGATCGTCTGACCGGCGACCCCCTGCGGGTGCAGCAGATATTCCTCAACCTCGTCGGCAACGCGATCAAGTTCACTCCGGCGGGCCGGGTCGATGTCCGCATCGGCATCGCCTCGCGCACGGCGACCGAGGTGACGCTTCGGGGATCGATTCGCGACACGGGCATCGGCATCCCGCCCGACAAGCAGCGAATGATCTTCGACGCATTCTGCCAGGCCGACAGCACGCGGTCGCGGAAGTACGGCGGGACGGGCCTGGGCCTGACCATCACCTCGCGCCTCGTCGGCCTGATGGGCGGACGCATCGACGTGACGAGCGTGCCGGGCGAGGGGAGCGAGTTCTGCTTCGGGATCCGCCTGCCGATCGAAACGCCTGAGATCAAGCCCCCCCTAGCGATGCCTCCGTTGGTGGCCCTCCAGCCCTCGACAGGCCGGCGCATCCTGGTCGCGGAAGACAACAACGTCAACCGCATGTTGCTGGACTTGATCCTGCAGAAACGCGGGCACGCCGTCGAGTTCGTCTCCTCGGGGGCCGAGGTGCTGGACGTGGCCCCGACGGGCCGGTTCGACCTGATCCTCATGGACATCCAGATGCCGGGCATGGACGGCATCGAGGCGACGCGCCGCCTCCACGCCCAGATCGGCGCGGCCAGCTGCCCGCCCATCGTCGCCGTGACGGCCTACTCGATGGACGAGGACCAACAGCGCTGCCTGGATGTGGGGATGAGGTCCGTCCTGACGAAGCCGTTACAGCCGTCGGATTTGCTCCGTCTGGTGGACGAGATGTTGAAGTAGGCGAAGGTTTTGGCTCGAGACGGCCCGTCTGCTGCCTGCCGAACCGCACCCATGAGGTCGTTCCACTCTTCGATTCGGAGCATGCGAATGTTGCGGACGGATGACGCGAACCACGGGAGCGTTCGCGCGAGGTCCGTCGCGGCAAGGACACAGGTCACTGAATCGACCTCTGACCGGGACGCGGAGAAGAAAGTCCTACTGTTGTAGGCTGGCTCATGGGACTTGCACACGCTCGTAATGGTGTATACATCAAGAATGACGGCCAACTGGCCTGTCGGCGACTCGTCGTGGGGATCCCAGGAGAAACGGACGTGGCGGACCTATTCCTGAAGCGCCGAATCCTCGGGGACCGGGATTATTTGCCCGATATCTGCGTGGTCTGCGGTCAGCCAGATGCCCAATCCCGAAAAGTCACGCTCTACTACCAGCCCTACTTCTGGCTCGAATTCCTGAGCCAATCCCGGCTCAACGTCTTACGCCTCCAAAGTACCTGGCTTCCTCTTTGCCCCGCGCACCGCAAATATTTCGGTTCTCTGAACCTGTATGCTCTAACGGGATTACTAGGCATCGGCCTGATCCTCTTGGTCATCCTGGGGAGCGTCGTTACGCTCGCGGTCGTCGGCAAATACCACGGCACGATTGCCTGTGGCGGATTCCTGGCGGTCTTGGTCACGGTCGTTGCTGTCTTCACCACGCGCGGAGTGGTCCGGCTGCGGCAAGTGCGACCGACGCGAATCGACGACGATGGCGTGCATCTCGTCAACGTAGCACCGGAACTCGTCGAAGCGCTTGCCGAGCGCCAAGTCCGACCTTATTCGGACTTCGACGACGGCGAACTTCGCCCCGCCAGCAAGCTCCCGATGCTCATGCTCTTGGCCGGTGGTGCGGTGGCCCTGATCCTCCTAGCCGGATGTGGTGTCACCGGATTCCTGGTGACATCCAATATGTCCTGGCGGTCCAATTCGCCTACTCAGAGCCTGTGAAAAAATCGTGTAATTGTGTAGTGGGCGAGGTCAGGAACAACCACTCACTCCCGGTTGCGGTTGGAGGGCGAAACTGCGGGCCATGTTGTGGGCGATGGCGAACCATGTAGCGATGGACTTGACCTT
>JANXSH010000403.1 GCA_025356615.1 Planctomycetia bacterium
ACTGGGGGATGCCCGCCCGGAGGTCGGACGACCCTGCCGAGGAGAGGGCCATCCTGCGATTCCCCGGATAGAATGGTCTGCGGCTAAACTCCCCCGCTTGCGGCTAAACTCGGCCGATCGTGGGAGTTTAGCCGCAAAGCCGAGCGATCTCGCTCCCCGTTGCGGCTGAACCATCTCGTGGAATCGCCTTTTCGGATAGGCATTTACTTCTTCTTCGCCTTCTTCTCTTTCTTTTCTTCCTTCGGCGCGGCCTTCGTCTCCTCGCCCTTCTTGGCTTCGGCCTGCTCGGCGTCCTTCTTGCCGAAGATCAGATCGTACCCCTCAGAGAAATTCTTGGTCTCTGCGAGACCGATGCGGATGATGCTCATCGTCAACCTCCTGGGTTCGGGAACGGACAACCATACCAGTAAGTTTACTCGATTGGCAGCCGCTGTCAATCAGCCCATCTCCTGGGCGAGGCGGTAGAGGATCTCGCTGGCGGCTTCGACCTCGCTGAGGTCGATCCACTCGTCGCAGGTGTGCGCCTGGTCGATGCTGCCCGGCCCAAAGACGACGACCGGGATGCCCACCTCGGCGATCGACGAGGCGTCGGTGCCGTAGGGGACGGCCATCACGCGGGGAGGTCGGCTCACGTCGTCGATCACGGAAGTGAGCCGGGCGACGAGATCCTCACTGCCTTCGTTCCCGAGCGCGGGGCAACTGAGGTACGGCTCCGAACTGGTGAAATCGAGCAACCCGTTGACGTGCTGTCTCAGGTAGGCGTCGAGTTCGCGGGGTATGCCCGAGGTGATCTCGCCGGGCAGCGTGCGGCGGTCGATCTCGACGTGGCACCGATCGGGGACCGTATTGACGCTTGTCCCCCCCTCGATGCGCCCGACGCTCAGCGTCGGCAGGCCGAGCAGCGGGTGGGCGGGCCGGGTTCGCAGGTCGGCGGCGAAGCGCTCGACGTGGCCGAGGAGTGTCGCCATGTGGTAGATCGCGTTGACGCCGAGTTCGGGCCGGGAACTGTGGCACGATCGGCCCGAGGTTCGGAGGTGCCAGCGCACCGCGCCTTTGTGGGCGTGGACGATGTCGAGGCCCGTCGGCTCGGCGACGACGGCGGCGACGCGCCCGTTGCCGCGTAGGTCGTCCTTGACGAAGCGCTGCACGCCGAGGAACGTGAACTCTTCATCGACGGTGCAGGCGAGGATCACGCGGGCCGACCCGGCGGGGTTGTCCTTGACCAGGCGCGCGAACGCGCCGAGCATGGAGGCCATGCCGCCCTTGACATCGCACGCGCCCCGGCCGTAGAGCTTGCCGTCGCGGATCTCCGCGCCGAACGGGTCGATGGTCATGTGGTCGGTCGGCACCGTGTCCTGGTGGACTTCGAAGACGAGCGTCGAGGTAGCCCCGGCGGGTTCGTGGTAGGCCACGATGTTCTCGCGCAGGGGCGCGACGGGCTGCCGTTCGTAGCGGACGCCGAGTTCGCGGAACTGCTGCTCGAGGTAGTCCGTGACGCGGTGTTCGTAGAGGTTCGGACCCTGGAGCGCCCGTCCCATCGGGTTGACGCTGCCGATCGAAACTAGGTCGCGGAGCCAACGGGTGGTGGGGTGCATGTGCGATCCTCCGCGTGTCGGGGTCGATGTCGGGTCTTCCGGGATTGGCGTGCGCGAGGCGGCTTCTTTTCCCTTCCTAGGAGCGTGTCCGAGTATTAGTCTGTACTCCCTCGATGGCTCTCGTTCTTGCTGGGCTTTGGCCTTTTCGGCCTCCGCCCAGCCCTCGGCGCGCACCGCTCCCTCGAATATTCGCGACAACGTTTTTGCGACGCCAAATCTTCAGACTATTATGCGTCGAGCAGATCAGTTGCCACTCCGCTGACACCTTCTCCAATCCGCGCATCAGAAACTTCCTGATGCCACGCGCCGACTCGAGCTGCCCGAACACCGGTTCCACGATATGCTTCCTGGCCGCGTACAGCATCTTGCCCGTCGCCGTTCGCCGTTTCTGCTGCATCTTCACTTTGGCACTCGCTGCGGGCACGGGTTTCCCTGCCCCTGC
>JANXSH010000413.1 GCA_025356615.1 Planctomycetia bacterium
GCGCGGCCGTTGAAGGTTGAGCGATTTGAATATTGTCCTGCGCGGCGAGTTGGAGATAGCGCTCCATGCGTGCGCTGGAGTGCTCGGGACCCTGGCCCTCGTAGCCGTGGGGGAGAAGCATGACGAGACCGGAGAGCAGACCCCACTTGGCCTCGCCGGCGGAGAGGAACTGGTCGATGATGATCTGCGCGCCGTTGGCGAAGTCGCCGAACTGGGCCTCCCACAGGACGAGCGTGTCCGGCGCGTCGAGCGAGTAACCGAACTCGAACCCGAGGACGGCGGCTTCCGAGAGGTGGCTATCATACGCCTCGAAGATCGCCTGTTTGGGCGAGAGGTTCGCGAGCGGGGTGTAGCGCGTCCCGTCGCGCGTGTCGTAGATCGACGAGTGCCGCTGGCCGAACGTCCCGCGCCGACTGTCCTGGCCGGAGAGGCGGACGGGCGTCCCGTCGAGCAGGAGCGTCCCGAACGACAGCGCCTCGGCGAACGCCCAGGGCAGCGGCCGGCGCTCGTTGAGATCCTGCCGCCACGAGTTGATGAGCGACGTGACTTTGGGGTTGGCGACGAATCCCTCGGGGAGCTTGCAGAGCTGGTCGGCGATCTCGCGGAGCGTCGTCTCGCTGACGCCGGTCTCGACGGTGCCGTGCGAGTAGCGCGGCGTGAGGCCCTTCCAGTTGCCCTCGAAGCCGCGCATCATCGGGTATTGGCGCGGGCCGTGCTTGACCTGTTGGAGCGACTTCTCCAGCTTCTCCTCGAACTTCGTGGTGATCTCAGCCGCCTCGGCCTCGGTCATGTCGCCCGCAGCGATCAACTTCGACTGGTAGACGGCCGTCATCGTCGGCCGGTTGCGGATCTTGGCGTACATGACGGGCTGGGTGAAGGCCGGCTCGTCCGCCTCGTTGTGGCCGTAGCGGCGGTAGCAGATCATGTCGATGAACACGTCGCTCTTGAACTCGTTGCGGAAGTCGATGGCGAGTTCGGTCAAGAAGCAGGCGGCCTCGGGATCCTCGGCGTTGACGTGGAAGACGGGTGCCTGGATCATCTTGGCCACGTCGGTGCAGTAGCGCGTCGAGCGGGCGTCCTCGGGGCCGGTCGTGAAGCCGATCTGGTTGTTGATGACGATGTGGACCGTGCCGCCGGTCTTGTAGCCGGCGAGCTGCGACAGCTCGAGCGTCTCGCAGACGAGCCCTTGCCCGGCGAGGGAAGCGTCGCCGTGGATCAGCACGGGCAGGCCGCGCTGGCGATCGACATCGCCGAACCGCGTCTGCTTGGCGCGGGTGCGGCCCTCGACGACGGGATCGACCGCCTCGAGGTGCGAGGGGTTCGGCGACAGCGAGACGTGGACGCGCTTGCCGTGGATCGTCACGCGGTCCGCCGAGCAGCCCAGGTGGTACTTGACATCCCCGTCGCCGTCCGCCGAGTCGGGGAGGAAGTCGCCCTCGAACTGGGCGAAGATTTCTTCGTAGGGCTTGCGGAGGGTGTTGGCCAGGACGTTGAGCCGACCGCGATGGGCCATCCCCAGGACGATCTCGTGGATGCCCTTGCCGGGGGAGTAATCGACGAGCGCCTCCATAACGGGAATGAGCGTCTCGGCCCCCTCCAGAGAGAATCGCTTCTGGCCGCTGAACCGCGTGTGGATGAACTTCTCGAACTTCTCGGCGTAGTGGAGCGAGTGGAGGATGCGCCTCTTCCGCTCGCGGTCGAACTCCGGGCGGTTGCGCCTCGGCTCCATGCGCTCTTGGATCCACTGGCGGATGCGGCGGTCCTGGATGTACATGTACTCCGCGCCGATGTTGCCACAGTAGGTCTCCTCGAGGGCGGTGAGGAGCGTCCGCAACTTCTCCCTGCCGAGGCCCATGAAGGGCTTCGTCTCGACGACGCGGTCGAGGTCGGCCTCGGTGAAGCCGAACTCGCTCAGGGCGAGCGCCTCGTGGCTGGGTGCCGATTCTTGGAGCGGGTCGAGGTGGGCGCTGTAGTGACCGATGTCCCGGTAGGCGTAGATGAGCCGGAACAGACCGAGTTGGCTGTCGCTCCCTGAGATCGGGGCGGCGGACCGGCTCAGGCCCAACTCGAATCCTTCGAAGTAGTTTCGCCAGCTGGGATCGACCGAAGAAGGGTCATTCTTCCAGCTTCGATAGAGCGTGTCGATCGCTTCGACGTTGGCGACGGCGGAGACGGCCCCTTCACTCATGATCAGATGTTCCGTAGTTGCAAAGGCGTGGGAGGATGCGCCCGGCGCGGGGATCGACTACTATCTTAGGGAGACTGAGACACCCAGGACAAGGACAGCTTCGATGCCGCAAGTTTCATGCCTTGATGACGGGTGCCGAAGATTCGGAATAGTCCGCCTTCGGAATGCTTGATTGGATCGATTCGTTGAAATGCGTAGTCTAGAGATGGAGACGGGGGTGGAGATTAGAAGCAATTTTGAAGACAGGCATCGGGTACCTTGAGTCATCTCGTTGAAGCGTAACAGTTGTTTGCATTACACCATCGCGAATAAGTTTGTTC
>JANXSH010000332.1 GCA_025356615.1 Planctomycetia bacterium
CATGACCACGCAGACCGCCGGGCGCGGATCCCATTCGATCTTCAGCGCCACCTCGTCGAGGTGGTCGTCGAGCGATGCCTCGATCAGGTCGAGCAGGTCGCTCTTCAGGCGCATCAACAGCGGCTGACACTCCGGGTCGCCGAATCGGCAGTTGAACTCCAGTACGCGCGGCCCCTGGGGCGTGACCATGAGGCCGGCGTAGAGGATGCCCAGGAACGGCGAGCCGCGCTGGCGCATGTGATGCACCGTGGGGATGAACACGTCGCGGTCGGCGATCTGGAGCACCTCGGCGGTGCCGACCGGCGCGGGACAGTACGCGCCCATGCCGCCGGTGTTCGGCCCCCGGTCGCTGTCGAAGGCGCGCTTGTGGTCCTGCGTCGGCGGCAGCGGTACGATCGACCGGCCCGCGACGAAGGCGAGGAGGCTGACCTCTTCTCCCTCGAGCTTCTTTTCGATGATGATCTGCCGACCGGCGGTCCGCCCGAACTCCTCGCGGACCATGATCCGCTCGATGGCCGCGAGCGCCTCGTCGGTCGTCGAGCAGACGAAGACGCCCTTGCCTGCGGCGAGGCCGTCGGCCTTGACGACCATCGGCTCGGGCGGGCTGATCTTGTGGACCAGTCTGCCTTCGTGGAGTTGCTTGACGCCGTCCACGACGAGGACTTGATACCCCTCGAAGGGGAAGTAGACGTTCTGCCCATTGCCGAGCATGACGCACTCGCGCGAGCGGATGTAGTGCCGGGCCGGCTCGGGGTGGTCGAAGACGACGAAGTCGGCGGTCGGCACGTCGGCCTGGCGCATGACCGTCTTGGAGAAGACCTTGCTCCCCTCGAGTTGGGCCGCCTCGCGCGTCGGGCCGTAGACGCGGAGTTTGTGCTTGTGGAAGTGATCGACGATGCCGCGCGTCAGCGGCTCTTCGGGGCCGACGACGGTCAGGCCGACGCCCTCCTTCTTGACGAAGCGCACGAGGCCGTCGAAGTCGTCGAGGTCGAGATCGACGTTCAGCGCGTCGAGCGCCGTCCCGGCGTTGCCGGGGGCGCAGTAGACCAACTCGACGCGGGGGGACTGGAGCAGCTTCCAGACGATCGCGTGTTCGCGACCGCCCTTGCCGAGAACGAGAACTTTCATGCCCCCTCCTGAGGGGAAGACGCCGCGAGATCAGCACCGAGGCGGAGCGTCGCCAAGAGTATAGGGTACGGAGTGGAGGGGCGGATGCCTCTATCGTTCTCGCCTCCGGCGAAGGGGATGAATTCGGGGGGTCCCGAAAACGGGACCACTCCATACACTACCGAGTGGTCCAGCATTCGGGATCCACTATACCAGTCAACAAAATGGCTACTGGCCTCACGCAGACGAATTGCACCATGAGTGATCCGATCGACAACGTGTAATGCGAAATCCTCCACAATGGCGTATTCGATCCGAACGGTCGCACACGCCATTTCGGCATCGCTCGAACCGCGAAGCGAAAGGGTAACACATTCGGGGAGACGAGCCGGGAGCGTTACAGTAGTTACAAAGAAGAAGGACTATCCGCAGATTGCGCAGATTGCACAGATTGATGCAGAAAAGAGCTCCTCAGTTTAAGTAACCGTTCACCAGATTTTTTATCGATCCGCACGCCGAAGGCGATCCGACTCACTAGGTCGTGTGGACAATTACCGCGCAAGTCCTTATAACGAAGCGATTTGCGCAGAATACATTCGCCCGCGAGAATCGTCCGTAAGTTCTTGTGAGGATTGTGGTTACGATGGTAATTGTCCACACGACCTAGCATGCGAACATGGAAACCGTCGCGTGCCCGGATGCCTCGCTCATCTCACTCGCATCGCCGAGTTGGAACGGCGTATTGGCGACCTCGAAGCACGGCTCAACACCAACAGTACCAACTCCTCCGTCCCGCCTTCCGCCAATCCCCTCCATGCTCCCAAGCCAGTCTCCAAGAAGAAGTCCAAACGTCGTCGCGGTGGTCAACCCGGCCACCCGCCCCACCTGAAACCACTGTTGCCTCTCGAACGGGTCGATGAGATCGTGATCTTCCGGCCCACCCAGTGCGACCACTGCCACGCCGACCTGCCCACGACGCCGACGCCCAACGACCCGGAGCCGACCCGCTTCCAGACCATCGAAGTGCCCCCCATCGTCTCGGTCGTCACCGAATACCAGGGCCAAGCCTGTACCTGCCCGGCGTGCGGCGAAGTCACTCGGGCGGTCATCCCCCCTGAAATTCGCGCTCACAGCGTCGGCCCTCGGTTGACGGGCATCTTGTCGTACCTGAGCGGTTGTCATGGCATGAGTAAGCGTGCGGTCGAGGAGATCGCCGACGCCGTCTTCGCGGCACCCGTGGCGCTGAACACGGTTGTCAATCTCGAGCAAGAGGTCAGCGCCGCGCTGGCGGCACCGCATCAAGAAGCGCGGGAGGTCGTGCGGGCCGCCGCCGTGAAGCACGCGGACGAGACGAGTTGGAAACTGACGGGTGCCCTGTGCTGGCTGTGGGCGGCGGCCACGACGACCGTCGCTGCCTTCGTGATCCACGGCACACGCGGTGCTTTGGGCCT
>JANXSH010000335.1 GCA_025356615.1 Planctomycetia bacterium
TCCACTCGCCCCGGCGTCCGGTCTGCGCGCCGGGGCGGGGATAGATTCAGCCGCCAAGCAGAAGCCTCACTGGTCCTGTCCCGCCCCGGCGCGCGGTTTACGCGCCGGGAGCGACGGCCATTCCCTCGTGCCGGAGGCCGCGTCCCAAAAAGGAACCACCTTCCATGTAGACCACCAAGTCCCGCGCGGCGACCCGGACAACCTCACCCCGCCACCTCCAGGCATTTCACCAGCCGCTCGAAAGTCTTGTCGCTCCACGCCCCCCTCTCGGCCGGCGCGGTGCCGCAGAGTCGCGATTTTCTCATTTTTCTGCCGCCTGAATTATGTGCTAGAGTAACTACAAGTCATTCGACGCACGGGCGCTTCCTCCCCCCAACGGGGGGAGCGAGGCCGCCTATCGAGTTCGGGGTCCGAGGTGCTGCCATGTCTAGAGATTCCGATGAGAAGATCGACGCGGGAACCCCGGCCCTCCTCGTCTTGTGCGGGGCGACGCGGAAGAAATGGCGGCCCCTCCAGGGCGATGTCGTCATGCTGGGCCGGTCGCCCGGCTGCGACATCGGCCTCGTGTCCCCCGAGGTGGCCCCGGTCCACTGCCTCATCATTCGCACCCTGAGCGGGTGGCGGATCCGCGACTGTTCGGGACGCGCGACGCGCGTCAACGGCAAGTCGATCCACGACGAACCCCTGCGCAACGGCGATGTCATTCAGATCGGCACGTTCAGTTTCGAGGCCAAACTGCCCACCATCCCCGGCCACCAGGTCGCCGCGCCGGCCCAGGCCGCGCCCGCGCCGCGTCGCTCGACGGTGGTCAGCACCAACGACGCGGAGCGCGAGCGGCTGTTGCGGTCCCGTCGGCGTCTCGCGGACCTCGCGCTCGGCATGCGCCGTCGGCTCCGCGACCACGAGAACGAGCGCCAGGACCAGGACCAGGAGCGGCGGACGCTCGAGCAGCAGCGCAACGACCTCGAGCAGATCGAGCAGCGTTTGCGCCAAGCCCACAAGGACCAATCGCCCAGGAGCGACACCTCCACCGACCTCGATCGCCTGGCCGCCGACAAGGAGCGACTCGCCTCCGAGAAGTTGGCGCGGCTCGAGGCGCGTCAGGCCGAGTTGGACAGCTACGCCAGCCACCTCCGGAGGAACGTCAGCCGGATGAGCGACGAGCAACGAGAATACGCCAGGCGGGCCGAGGCCGAACAGGCCGAGGTCGAGGCCGAACTGATCCAGATGCGCGTCGATCTCGCCAAGGAGCAACAGACGCTCGAAACGTGGCAACAGCACTTGGCCCGTCGGCACAACGAATTGGAGACGATGGCCGGACAGTTCACCGAAGAACTCCAGCACGAGCGCGACCAGTTCGAGACCGAGCGGACCCAGATGCAGGAAGAGCGCGAGCAACTGACGCGCGACCGCGAACACTACGAGGCCCAGGGCCAGGAGATCACCCAACTGCGGGCCGACCTCGAACTGATGCGAACCCAGACCCGACCGAGGGCAGAGCCGGTCCGAGAACAGGTCGTCGATACGGGCAACAGCGATCGGCTCGCCTCCGCCCGGAAACTGCTCCAGGATCTCCAGCAGCGACGGAAGCTCACCACCTACAAGCCGCCGAGCCATCCCGTGCTGACGCCGCCCAGTCGTCAGGGATAGCACGTCAGGCAATCGGGGTGACACCTCCCGCTCGCCCTCACTCCACGTCGTCGGACTCCCCCGTATCGGCGTGCGACAGCTCGCGCACCAGGACGGTCGCGTAACACCCTGCGGGCAGGGTGAACTCCAGCCGAACCCCCTCTGGCTCGATGGCCCCCGCCAGGTCGGCGACGTGGACGAGCGCGTGTCGCCGGGTGCCGTTCATGAGTTTGCCGAAGCCGTTGAACGCCGTCGGTGCCAGCCCCGCAGCGGCGAGCGTGTCGGCCTCGCGCCGGGCCGCCTCTCCCAGTACGACGAACATCTTCCGCCCGAAGATCGGCCCCGTCGGCACGGTCTCCCGCGCCTCGAGCCGCTCCTGTTCGCGCGGGAGGTCCACGGCGTTGAACATGCCGCCCATCGGCCATTTCGCCATCACGTCGCCGTCGAGGACGCGGCGTAGGAGGCCGTCCCCCAAGCGCGCGGCGAGGTAGCGATTGAAGATCGCGGACTGTGTCGCCGAGAGGGCGAGCCGACGCAGGAAGGGGTTGACCCGAACGTTCTTGCCCTCGAGCAAGTCGCAGCCCATGCGGTAGGTCTCGCCGTCGCGTCCGAAGCGCTGCGGCCCGTAGAAGTTCGGCAAGCCACAGGCGCGGAGGCGGTCGATGAGAACCGGCAACCGCGCGGCTGTATCGGGGGCCACGTCGCGGAGTAGGATGCGAAAGCGGTTGCCGTGCAGGTGCCCCGCCTTGAGCTTGTTGCCGTGCCGACCGACGCGGAGGACGCGGATGCCGTCGCCCTCGAGGCGCGACAGATTCGGCTCCGCCGCGAGCGGAACCGACACCATCTGGCGCGTCACCGCGTGGCGGTCCTTCAGCCCGGCGGTGCCGACCTCCTGCGTCGGGATGTCCAGTCTTCGCGCGACCTGTCGGACGAAATACTCCGCCCCGATGCTGCGTTTCTCGATCCAGAGGTAGAGGAACTCGCCGGTGCCGCTCGGCTCGTAGGCGGGGATCTCCTCGACCTCGAAGTCTTCCGGCTGCGACTTGATTCGCCCGGCGATGCCCGGCAAGTCGGCGGTAAGGAGCGGCGTCGGCGCGAGCGGATCGAAGGTCATGATGCGGAGCCTCTGGTCATACGATCGGGATGCCTAGAATGATACGCATGACGACTACGACCAGCACCCCCGTCGATGTGACCCCCGAAGTTCTCGCCGCGCGCGCCGCCCAGCGGGGCTGGGCCGAGGTGGCGCTCGCGCGACGGCTGATGCCCGTCACGGCGTTCCGCCGACTGCTCGTCTCGGCGTGCGATCAACTCTGTAGAGTCATCGCCGAGGAGGTCGGCAAGGGCGTCCACGAAGTGGTCGGCAGCGAGATCCTGCCGACGGCCGACGCCTGCCTCTTCGTCGAGAGACAGGCCGCTTCCCTGCTCCGCCCTCGCCGCGTCAGCACCCGGACGAGACCCTGGTGGATGTTCGGGCAGAGCGACACGATCCACCGCAGGCCGCGCGGGGTGGTCGGGATCATCGGCACCTGGAACTATCCGCTATTCCTCAACGCCGTGCAGATCGTACAGGCGTTGGTCGTGGGCAACGCGGTCGTTTGGAAGCCGTCGGAAGTCACGCCCCGCTTCGCGGAGGTCTTGCGCGACCTGCTCCACGAGGCGGGCTTCCCCCCGGAGGTCTTCCGCGTCCTGCCGGCGACGCGCGACATGGGGGCCGTGCTGGCCGAAGCGCCGATCGACCACATGGTGTTCACCGGCTCCGCCGCCATCGGACGCAAGCTCGCGGCTCGGCTCGGGGAGCGCCTCGTCAGCTCGACGCTGGAACTATCCGGCTGCGACGTGCAGCTCTTGCTCGACGACGCCGACGTGACGCTCGCGGCGAGGGCCGCATGGTTCGGCGTCACCCTCAACCGGGGGCAGACGTGCATCGCCGTCCGCCGGGCGATCGTGCCGCGCGCGCTCTACGGTGCCTATTGCGACCTGCTACGTCCGCTATCGGCCCAGGCCAAGCCTTTAGCCTTGGCGATGCCCTCCCAGACCCGGCAGGCCCAGCGGCTCGTCGATGAGGCGATCGCGGCGGGCGGTCGGCTCCTGGTCGATGGCCCGGTCCGCGTCGAGGGCGATGCCTGTCGGCCCGCAGTCATCGTCGATGCAAGCCCCGAGATGAGCGTCTGTCAGGAGGCGTGCTTCGCCCCCGTCATGGCCGTGATGCCCTACGACACGCTCGAAGAGGCGCTCGCGATGGAGGCCCGGTGTCCCTTCGGCCTCGGCGCGTCGGTGTTCACGGCGAGGCCATCCAGGGCCGAGGCGATCGCGCCGCGATTGCGAGCGGGCATGGTGTCTGTCAACGATGTCGTCGTGCCGACGGCGCATCCGGCGACGCCGTTCGGCGGGCGCGGGGATAGCGGCTGGGGCGTAACCCAGGGGGCGGCGGGTTTGCTCGAGATGACGGTCCCGCAGGTCGTCAGCGCGCGGGGCGGGTCGTTCCGCCCCCACTACGACATGGGCGACCCGGCGAAGCTCGCCGCGAGCGACGCCATGCTGCGCGGCTTGCTCGAGGCGACGCACGCGCCGACGTTCCTCGCGCGGATGCGCGGATGGTGGCGAACCGTTCGCGCCGCGCGTAGGGCCATCTGAGAGACTATCCAGAAAGTAAGAATTAGCCACAGATGAGGTTCTTCGCCTTCTCATGCGGGCTGAACTCGGCGTACTTACCCGGCCCGTCCCACGGCAGGCCGCCATGTTCGTGTTCGTCGAACCCCGGCTCGTCCGACGGCGTCTACTACTTCAAGGGCGTCAAGATGAACTGGTCGAAGGCGGGTGCGAATGAGCCTGGGGCCATCGACTCCGCGAACACGCCTACTTGTATCTTTTTCGCGAAGGGGACGTTCCAAGCGGGGTGGCCCTCGAAGGGGTTCGTCCATTTCTGTCGATCCGTGCTGTGCTTCAGCGTCAGCACATTGTTTCGCCTCTCGATCCGCAGATAGGTCGGGTTCTGAACGGTGGACGGGTCGCCCGTCGAACCGCTCATTTGCGGCGAGAAGGCATTAAGCCCCATGACGTTGTTCTGACCGACGACCCGCCCGAACCGGACGAGCTTGTCGCCGTCCGAGAGCAGGAGTCCGGCCCCCCTTTGGAGTTGCCCGTTTTGCGGGTTCTTGTGCTCGAATCGGCCGCCGACGCGGACCTCGACGGAGAAATCGCCTTCGACCTCGCGTAGCAGGTGAGGGGCGGTGAGGCGTTCGACTTGGCCGGGGAAACCGTGCCCGGCACCGGGGACGGTGATCGTCAGTTTGTCGTCCTCCTTGTCGAAACGACAGTCGCCGAGGAGATCGACGGGCCTGTTCCATCCCGTGACCCACAGTGTAAACGGTTTCGCCCTGTAGATCGGAGCGGGGGCGGCCATCGCGGCCACGGCGACGATCAGGGTACAGGGGAGCAATGCGAGGACGCGAAGCACGGCGGTCGATCGGCTCATGGGGATCTCCTGGTGGTGTACTCCAGAGTATCACGGCCTCGGTCCGATGGATAGGGCGAGAACGCCCCGTTCTTCGGCTTCGCCACTCAGTGCCCCTCGTCGGGGAGGTTGAACATCTTGCTCGGCACGCGCAATCGATGGAGCGCGGTGAACAGCTCGTGCCCTGGCCGATCGGGGCAGCGGAAGTCGAGGTCGTTGTGGATCACCAGCATCGGCGTCTCGAGCTTCCCGAGGTTCGCCACCTTCTCGTGGGGGCCGAACTCGGCGTACTTGCCCGGCACGTCCCACGGCAGGCCGCCGTGCTCGTGCTCGTCGAACCATAGCTCGTCCGTCGTGCCCCACATGCTCTCGAAGTTCCACACGCTACAGTGCGTGATGAGGCACTCGAATCGGCCCGTGTTGACCGCGAACCAGTTCATCCAGATGAAGCTGTCGTGCCGTGACAAGGTCACCCAACTCGGCTCGCTGAGGGTAAAACTGTGCGGTTCGAGGCCGGCCGAACCGAACTACTCCTCCAACAGCGGGGGCGGTCCTGGACGAATGATAGTTGCCATGCCATCAAACCACGGCAAACGAGCCCGCAGATTTCGCGCCATCCTCTGGAGGTCATCGATCACGAGTTGACGCCCGGCAGTAGTGTCTAGTCCCCCTTCTTTCCACTCCGCCGCCCAAAACTGCTTAGCCTGGGTTGCCAGAAGCAGCCCGGTTCTTTGGGACAATTGCGTAATATCGTTGAGATCGACTTCACCCCACTCGTACAACTTGGCAAGCGAGTCGGTCAGATATTGCGTCAGGCAAACGACGCCGACCTTGGTGAGAAGATGAGCGTTGGGGGTCTCCCAGAGATCGGCCCACTGGGCCTTGACGGCGTTCCAGATCGCGTAGAAGAATTCCAGGAGGGCGTCCGTGTCGTCCTTGAGCGGTTGGAGTTGCTGGTCTTCGATGTACTGCAACGCGGATTCGATCGCTGCTGGGACTATGACCCGGTTGCCCGGCCTCGGTGTCGGCCATCGGATCATTGCCTGGAAGGGACTCCCCTGTTCTTCATCGACCTGGCCGACCAACGCATAGTTCTTCTTCAGCGTCAGCCGAGCGGTACGAAGACGATGCTCGAGACCCATCTCGTCGTAATCGAGCGCCAGCCTCCGAAGGTGATCCGTCGGTACTTTTGCCGCCTTGTTATTAATGACCAAAAATTGGAAAGCAGTCTCCATCTGGGACGGGTTCAAGAGCGCGACGACGGGAACTAGCGTCGCCGTGTCGAATTGCTTGGCACCCATTAGTCGGTGCTGCCCATCTATCACCAGACCAGGTTTCTCCGTATCGGGGATTCCCGCAGCGACCTCGAAGGAAAGCCTCTTGGATACATTCCCGCCATCACAGGGAATGGTCGTGAGGGCATTAGTCGGCACTCGCAGAGTGACAATCACTGCGGTCGGGATGGTATTCCGCGGATCCTGCTCGAAGAAGCGTTTGACCCCTCGCACCCTGGCCGGGTTCGCCATCCGCTGGAACCCGCCCTGTTGTTCTTGGATGCGCTCGATCGCCGCCCATGTCAGGACCTCACCAGCGGGGGCGAAGAAGCTGCAAAATTCTGGGATGTCGGCACCGTCTCGTTGACGGGCCGTCAGACAAGGATAATCGTACCGGGGCATCAGTCGTCTCCCGAGAGGCATGTGAGGTTGAAGAAATCGGCCGCGTCCACGAGTCGCCTTACCTTCGGCTTCGCGGCAATTCGCGACTGGATTCGGAGGTGGGCCTGCTTGAGCGTCAAAGACTCTTCGTGGGCCAGCCGAAAAACGTTCCTGGAAATCAGGGCGAACCGCCGGCTTCCCGCGACACTCTTCAACGCATCATCGCTCGGGTTCCATCCGAGGACCAAGGATTGCACATCTACCATTGCCCAGTTCGCAAAATTGGACTTCCGCTGATTGCACCCGTGGCAGGCCAGTGCCAGATTCTCGGCCGCCGTGTTCCCCCCGTAGGATCGCGGCCAGACGTGCTCGTATTCGACTGCCAGCTCGCGGTCATCCTTCGAGAGGTTCTGTACCGCATGACCCTGGGCCATCACCAACTCGCGATTGCAAAGGAAGCACCGAAAGGGACGATCGGCCTCTGATCTGAGAATCTTCTCGTCCGCCTCCGTCACGCTCCCGAACGTCGCCCGGACCGCGCGAGCCGTCAGGGCGTAGAATCGGTCTTTGATCTTTCTGCTCCCGAGGGAAGATCGGGTCGTCTCGTCGATCACATTACACACCCGATGCTCGAATTCGCGCGTGTCTATCGCCGCCTTCCCGCCCATCTCCTCTGCGATCGACGCTCCAACGGTTACCACCCGGCCTGTGAGGTGGGTCGAGACTGCTTCCTCGACAAAGGTTCCCCATTCCTCGTCACGGCCGGTGGCGACCAAGGCTGACTGGAGGGCGGGCCAAATCTCCCGATCTATAACGTTTTGCTTGAGAAACGTACATAGCCGCTCTCCGTCCGTTGCGTCTTTCTTGGCCATTAGAATCCTCCACACGGTATTGATCGACCGTCTGCACTCGCTTGGCGTCTATCTCCCCCTTCGGGATATGATCGAACGGGCCGTAGGCGGTCGCCACCCCACGCGCCTGGTCGATCCTCATAACGCGAAGTCCGCCAATCCTGATGATTAGCCCCAAGTATAAGAGCATACGATCCTGATGACCGTGGTTGGCTTTGCGTTTGCTCGGCTCAGCTTCTGACATCATATACCCCTTCACCGCCCCCGTCACTTCCCCCCCGGCTCGACATACTTCTCGAGCCACGCGAACACCTCCTTGTGCCAGAACGCCCCGTTCTTCGGCTTCGCCACCCAGTGGCCCTCGTCGGGGAAGTTGACCATCCGGCTCGGCACGCGCAGGCGCTGCAGCGCCGTGAACAGCTCGTGCCCCTGGCCGATGGGGCAGCGGAAGTCGAGGTCGTTGTGGATCACCAGCATCGGCGTCCTGAACTTCGCGAGGTTCTTCGCCTTCTTGTGCGGGCTGAACTCGGCGTACTTGCCCGGCACGTCCCACGGCAGGCCGCCGTGTTCGTGTTCGTCGAACCACAGCTCGTCGGTCGTGCCCCACATGCTCTCGAAGTTCCACACGCTGCAGTGCGTGATGAGGCACTTGAATCGCCCCGTGTTGACCGCGAACCAGTTCATCATGTAGCCGCCGAACGACGCCCCGGCGGTGCCGATGCGCTCCTTGTCCACATAGGGCAAGGATTCGACGTAATCGACGCCCTTCATGAGATCCTGGTAGCACTTGCCGCCCCAGTCGCCGGAGATCTCATCGACGTACTTCTGGCCGAACCCCGTACTGCCGCGCGGGTTCGGCAGGGCGACGACGTAGCCGCGCGCGGCCCACGCCTGGGGGCACCAGCGGAAGCTCCAGGAGTCTTCCCACGCGCCTTGCGGCCCGCCGTGGACGAGGTAGGCGACGGGCCACTTCTTCTTCGGGTCGAAGCCCGGCGGCTTGAGGATCCACATCTGCATCGGCGTGCCGCCCGCGCCCTTGACCGTCACGCTCTCCGGCTCCGGCATGTCGAGGGTGGCGAGGAACTTGGCGTTCGCCTTGCTGACGTTCCGCGTCTTGGGCGACAGTTCGTCCAGGTTGGCGACGAACACCTCGTGCGGGTGGTGCATCGCGACGCGCGTGAAGGCGAGCCGCTTGCCGTCCTTGGAAAGAGACAGGCTGCCATTGGTGTTGCCCTCCAGGATCTTCGTCACCTCACCGCTCGCCACGTCGCCTTTCCAGACCGGCGTCCGCGCCTTCTCGTCGCCGGTGAGGATCACCGACTTGCCATCGGCGGACCAGATGAACGACTCCGGCGAGGTGTCGAAGTCCTTCGTGATGCTGCGCGGCTTCCCGGTGAACGCGCCGCCCGCGTCGCAATCGACGACGTAGAGTTGCCAGCGGTCCGCCTCCGACCCCGGCTTCGTCTGGGCGCGGTAGAGGAGTTTCTTTCCGTCGGGAGAGAAGCGCGGCCCGCCGTCGGCAGCCAAGTTGTCTTTGGTCAGATTCTCTGGCTTGCCGCCTTCGACGCTGACGCGGAGGAGGTCGAAGTTCGTACTCCACGCCTCGTCACGGTCCGGCGTCGCGGTATAGACGAGGTACTTGCCGTCGGGGCTGAAGGTGAAGTCGTCGCCCGTGGCGAACGTGGACGAAGTCGGTGCCGCGTCCCGGTCGCCCGGCGTGACGTTCTTCGGCGTACCCGCTTTGTCGCCGTCGAGGCTCAGGACGAACAAGTGTTGGCGTTTATCCTCGACGTAGCTGTCCCAGTGACGGTAGAACAGGCGCGAGAAGACGCGCGCCTTGACCGGCTCCTTTTCGATCTCCTCCGTCCGCTTCTTGTTCAGGGCGTCGGCCTCCTTGTAGGGCTTCGCTGAATACTCGGGGTAGACTGCGGAGGAAAAGGCGATCTGCTTCCCATCGCGGGACCAGACGGGATCGCCCGCGCCGGTGCTGATCGTCGTGAGCTGCTTCGCCTCGCCGCCGTCCAGCGAGATCAGCCAGAGCTGGCTCGACCCGCCGCGATTGGAGACGAAGAGGATCGACTTGCCGTCGGGACTCCACCTTGGCTGGGTGTCGCGCTTGCCGCTCGTCGTGAGCGCCTTGGGGCTGCCTTCTGCTGTCGGGGCGAGCCAGATGGCGGCACTGCTCTTGTTGGCCGCGAGGTCCACGGAGGTGACGACGTAGGCGACGTGCTTGCCGTCGGGGCTGATGCGCGGGTCGCTGACGCGGGCAAAGGTGTAGAGGTCTTCGATCTTCAGCGGTCGGCTCTTCTCTTTCGCCACGGGCGGTTCTCCGGCAAACATCAGTCCGAGACAGGCGAGGGCCAGGGTGTGCATGGATACTCCTTGGGAAGCCTCATGAGGCGCGACGTTTCGGGGATTATAGGACAGGGGCGTTCAGAGGCGAGCCGGGAGAAATTCCACGAAGGAGTTTAGCCGCGACTCGACGCGGACCGCGAGGTTGACATCGCCATCAACCCCGCCTAACACAACTCTATTCGCCTCCTCTCGCTGCGGTGTCCCCCATGCATCCACGCAACCCTTTCGATCTCACAGGCCGAACCGTCCTCGTCACCGGCGCGACGCGCGGCATCGGCTTCGCCGTCGCCCAGGCGCTGGCCGACCGGGGGTCTCGCGTCCTCATCACGGGCCGGAAGCCGGAGGCGATCGACGCGGCCGTTGATAGCCTTCGCGCCACCGGGGCGGAGGTGCGCGGAGTCGTCTGCCACCAAGGCGACTCGGTCGCTATCGAGGAGATGTTCCGCCGAATCGACGAGGAGGGCGTCGCGCTCGATGGCGTCGTCGTCAACGCGGGGACGAACCCGGTCATGGGGCCGTTGATCGACGTGGACCTCGCGGCGTGGCAAAAGATCCTCGACGTGAACCTTACCGGCTCGCTGCTGACCGCGCGGGCGGCGATTCGGCGAATGCTGCCTCGGCACGGCGGCTCCGTCGTGTTCATGGCCTCGATCGCGGGGATCGAGCCGATCACCGGCCTCGGCGCGTACAGCGTGAGCAAGGCCGGGCTGCTCGGCCTGATGCGGGCGCTGGCCCGCGAGGTCGGCGCGGGCGGGGTGCGGGTCAACGCCATCGCGCCGGGCCTCGTCGAGACGCGCTTCGCCGCGGCGCTGTTCCAGGACCGGGCCGCGTATGACGAGATCGTCTCGCGCACGCCGCTGGGTCGGCACGGCCAGCCCGACGACGTCGCCGGCGTGGCGGCGTTCCTCCTCTCCGACGCGGCGGCATACATCACGGGGCAGACGATCGTCGTCGATGGCGGGGGGCGCGTGTAGGTGCGGCTCACTTCGACTTACGATTCCTGTTCTTCGGCTCGCGGACGACGTACACCGAGGCGACGTGTTCGGGGCCGAATTCGACCTCCGTCGTCCCGGTCGGCAGGTGGGTTTGCTCGACCGGCGTCTCCAGGGTGGCCGTGTAGCGGGTCGTCGAGCCGTCCGCTCGTCGCGCGGTGATCCGAACCTTCACGGTGTCCTGCCTCGTCTCGCTCTTGGGGCCGTAGACGTACAGATCGACGGCCTGGCCCGGCTGCAACCCCGCGCGCTCCTCCCGGTCAGGAATTTCGAAACGCGGGTGGTGGTGGTCGGCGAGGTGTTCGGCGTTCTGGATCCTCGGCTCGGGGAACTCCACTTCCTGGAGCGGAACGTGTGTAAACAACTCAGAGGCTGTGAATAATTAGTCATTTGTACACTGTAGCCCGTCAAAAATGGGTCGAAATTTAATGACTTACGTCGAATTCTGAACCTGTTTACTGTACAAACATCTAATAATTCACAGCCTCTCAGATGACCGGGTTCGCGGAGTGAGTCCCCAGTGGTTCGCCGCGTCCGGGTTGGCCCCGCCCGAGATCAGCGCCTCGATGATGGGTATTTTTTGCGCTTGGACCGCCAGGAGCAGGGCGGTGCATCCCGTCCGAAAGTAGCGAAGCCGGGTGTCGGACCCGGCGCGCAGAACCTCCTCGACACCCGCTAGCCAACCCGAGCAGGCCGCGAGGCAAAGCGCGGTCATGCCGTATTCGTCCTGCCGGTCGAGCAGTCCGGCGGCGATCCCTGCGCGGAGTTCCTCCAGGGAGTGGCGGGGGAACCAGCCCCCGCAGTTGGAGAACCATTCCTTGTCGGATGGGGGCATTTCCGGGTATCCTCGTCGAACACGGGGCGGCAAGAGTAGTGTAGCAACCTGGGGCGAAGGTGTCAGCCGCAGGGCCGTTCCTTTATTCAAGCGGGGGAAGGTCAAGAGCCTGGAGGGCTTCGGTAGGGCGTGCCGCCATCCTCTGCATGACCTCCGGCCTACTCTCCTTTGGTGCCGCCACCAGGGACACCAGGAAGATCACCAGGTT
>JANXSH010000337.1 GCA_025356615.1 Planctomycetia bacterium
GGTAGCCGGCGTTCAGGAGTCCTTCGGATCGAGCCATCAGAGCAGGCGAGGCGAGTCGGCGCTTCTTCAGGTAGTCCATGATGAGAATGTTGGGATACGCCGACGAGGAGGTCTGCTCGAAGCAACCGCCCGGCATCCGCAACATGCCGTCGAGGCCATCGACCACCTGGCTCATGACGCCGGGGTAGACCTTGAGGAACAGCCTGGAGGCGTCGGGGATGGCGTTCGCCGGGATGGTCACGGTGTGCGTGACGGACTTCTCGAGCCGATCGGAGTAGACCTGCTCGACGGCGGTCCCGTCGGGGACGATCTCGATCGATCGCTTGATCGCGTCGGAGAGTTTCGTCCCGCGTGCCTCGACGGTCAGCGGGAAGGTGCCGACCTTCTTCGCCCGGATGCGGAACGAGACCGATGTCACCTGATTCGCTTTGAGGTTCAGCGTCCGCCGAGCCGCCCCATCGACCAACTCGAACCACGATTCGGACTTGAGATCGAGCGTGACGGTCTGCGCTCGCGGGAGGTAGTTGTAGACCGCGACGGGGAAGGATACCTCGTCGTTCTGGGTCAGGGCGACCGGCAGGTCGAGATCGACGAAGAAGTCCTGGAACACCCGCAGAGGGGCCGACACGCCGCCGAGTCCGCCGAGGCGCGACGAGGCCGACGCCGTCATCCGCCACGTCGTGATCGAGTCGGCGAAGGGGATCTCGAGCGTCGCCCGGCCCTTGGCATCCGTGATGAGCGCCGGCTGCCAGAGGAGCGTCTCGGGGAAGTATTCGCGCAGTCGCATCGGCGGGGCGGCTCCGGTGCCGCCGTCCGTCTTGGCCCCAGGCGCGGGGTCTCCTTCCGCATCTCGCGGGGGTCCCTTCGGAGCGGGGGGAGGTCCGCCCACGCCGCCAGCCATAGGCATGGGAACGCCGCGGAACTTATCATCCGCGTCCTCTTTCAATTTTTTCATGTCTCCCCAAGGTCTGTCCCAACGCCCCCGGAGCATCATGTCCCTGGCTTGCCGAGCATCGCCCCCGTACCAGTACATGGACAGCATCCATTCGTTGGCGAACTGACCCTGGAGGTCGTCGGCGGTCTCGTACTTGCCATCTGGACCGGCGGAGATGAGCTTGGCCCTCGAGAACACGTCCGAGCCGGACGGGTTCGCCTCCTTGTCCGGGCGGCGGACCAGGCGGAACGGCCGCCCCCAGCCGTCCTTCGCGGCGAGAGCGTCGGTCTTCGTGTGCTTTAGCGTCCGCGCGATCGCGTCTTTGGTGAAGGCCCAATCCTTGCCGTCGAGCCACGTCGCCCGGTTGGCGGTCGCCGTCAGGAGGAACAGATCCTTGAAGGTGTTCAACCGGCTCATCGTGATCGCCCGCGCGAGAAGATCGGCGGTCAGGCCGGAGTCGATCTCGGCGAGCTGGTCGATCGTGAGATCCTGCCCGGTGCCATCGGCCAACATCTTGATGTCGAGGAGTTTCGCCTTCACCACCTTCGCCAGCAGGTCGGCATCGAAGGAGGCTTTGCCCGTCTTCTCGTCTACCACGACAGCGTCCGCATTCGTCGCCGCGTAGCGATAGATCGCGTGGGCGATCGTCGGAATCTGCCCGCGAATCGCCTCGCGCCGGGCCTGAGCCGGGTTGACGCGCCACGCCTTCGGCGCGGCGGGTCGGACCGCCGTGAACAGTGCTTGCGCGATCTGTTGCTGACCCGCTGGGACGACGGGTTGGCCGATCATGGCGGGGACGTTCGCCGGGGCCAACACCTGGGCGGTCGGCTTCACCAGCTCTTGCTGGAGCGTGAAGAACACCTTCTCGAGACCCGGCTGGATCTCCTGCATGGAGTAGATCGCCTCATCGACGATGAGGACGCCGAGGGCCGAGGGGACGGCCTTGCCCTTCTGGTCCGTCACCTCGAACTGAATCGTTCCGCGATGGCCCGGCTGATACACGTCCTTGTCCGGCGTCACCTTGATGCGCAGGTCCGACGCGGGGTTGACATAAACGACTCGCGCATCACGGACGATCTCGCCGCTCGCCAGGATTTGATAGACATGCACTTCGACCGTGCCGAACACGCTCGGGGAGAGGTCCAGTGAGGAGGTCGCGCGGCCCGCCTTCACGTCGAGCCAGCGCGTCAGGAGCGTCTGGCCACCCTTGACGATGTCGAGGTAGACCGTCGGCGATGCCGAGGTCGATCGCACGTCGATTTTCATCCGGTCGCCGCCCTTGTAGATGGCGCGGTCGAGGCGGAGCATGAGGTTTTCGCCGGTCGGCTCACTGCTCAGGGCCGAGACCTGGGTTACTTTGGTGCCACTGGGTTCGGTCAGCATCGTCGTCAGGTGGAGGACTTGCTTCGCCTCCCAGTGTTGCTGGGTGCCGCCGAGGAACACGACGTTTCGCACGGCCCATTCGGCCTGGATGAACTTCGCGGCGTCCGGCGTGAAGCTGAACTCGCCGAGGCCCGAGGCGTTCGTCTTCAGCGAGGCCATCGCCTTGCCTTTCATCTCCGTCGTCGGGAAGATGTCCACGCCGCAGGCGGCGGGCCGGCCATCGCTGTAGATCGTCGAGACGAACACGCGATTTTCGACGCCGGGGATGAGCCGACCGGCTTCGGGCAACAGGGTGATGCGGACCCGCTGGTCGCTCACGGGGATGGCGCGGGTCACTTTCTCCGCGTGGTCCGCCGTGTCGATCACCTCGAACTGGAGGCGTGCAACAGCGTTGCCGCCCGCCATCGCCTGGCCGACGAAGTAGTCGGGCAGCTTGACCTCGAACTTCGCGTTGCCCTGCGCGTCGGTCGTCGTCTTGACGGTCTGGAACTCCTTGAACGCCACGTCGAAGGTGCTGGCCTGGAGTGTTACCTTCGCCCCGGCGACGGGCTTGCCGAAGAAGTAGTCGGCCTGGATCGAACCCTTGATCGTGTCCTTCGGGAGGTACGAGTCCTTCTCCGTCTTCACCACCACCTTGAACTTCGGCAGGACGTACTTCTTGACGGTGACGGTCTTCTCGGCCTGGAGGTCGCCCATCTTGGCGCGGAGGCGGTATTCACCCATGTTCACCTCACTGGCGAGGACGAAATCGACATAAGCGATGCCGAAGTCGTCGGTCTTCAGCTCTCTCTTGAAGACCTTGTTGCCCTTCCCGTCGTCGATCTCGAACACCAGCTCCGCCCCGGCGGTCGGCTTCAGGTCGAACGACCGCAGCGCGAGCGCCCGCAGGTGGATCGTCTGGCCGGGCTGGTAGAGGGGCTTGTCGGTGGTCAACAGGATCTTGGGCGTGCTGAGGATCGCGATGTCGTTTTCGAGTTTCTCCTCGCCGAGCGCCGACTTCGTCACGACGCGCAGCCGATGGACTCCCGATACCTCGGGCACGGTGAACCGAATCAGCGCGTCCCCGTCGGTATTCGTCTTACCTCGATAGAGCGACTTCGGCTCAGCCTTCCCCTGGAGGAGGTAGACCGCCACCTGGGCCGACAACGGCACCGACTCTTTCAGGGACCGCACGCCACGCACCTGGCAGCGAAACTCCGCCTCGCTGCCCGCGTACATCTGCCCCGGAGCGTCGAGCGTCGTCTCGTGGGCCTTCGAGAGGAGGATCTTCGACAGCATCGTCTCGATCGTCTTGTCGCCGATGCGGACGCGAACGGTCGTCGTCGCAGGCTTGCAGGCGACCTTGTCGAAGACGATGGGCACCTGTTGGGCCTGTCCCGCCTCGAACTCGCGCTTCACGGTCGAGAGTGTCTTGCCCGCCTCGATCAGGTCGACGACGATCTTGCCGTCCCCCAGCGCCGCCGGCAGGTCGAGCAAGATGCTCACCCGCTCGGTGGTCTGATATCCCGCCGAAATCTTCGGCGTGTCGGCGAAGAGATCCTGTTGGGGGGGCGAGATCCAGCACAGCGCGACGAACGCGGCAATTCCCGCCCCAATTGCCGCCGATCGGCTGATGCGTCGAGATGAACGAGACATGGACTCCTCCGGCTGAGAAGAGAGAACGGACTCGGGCGTATGCCATACCGACGAAAGAGGAGCCGGATTGGATTGCGCGTAAACGTTCAGCCGCGACGTGGAGCGGAGCGCGATGGCTTTGCGGCTAAACCCACCCCGCAAGGGTGAGGTTAGCCGCAAGCGGGGTAGTTTAGCCGCAAAGCTGAGATGAAGCCGAAGCGGGCGCTGAATGGAAGGCTCGACTGGACGAGAAGTAAGCCTCCCAACTACTCGCTGTTTTCAGGAGCCGCGACGGTACATTCTACGGGACCGGAGGTGGTCGGGCCAAAGCCAACTCAATGAGCCAGCCCTCCTGACCCCACCCCGCCATCTGCGAAGCGGTGCTCTTGGCGTTGACGGCGGGCCACCCCGTTGATACCGTTGTATGTATAGAATAGATGTAAAGGATTACCCGTGCTGCTTCGGCGGCAAGGAGGAGGCCCGCCCGATTTGGAGCCGAGCGGGCATTGTCGTTCGTGGAGGGTCGGCGTATGCCTCTGAGCCTGGTGAGCGCCCAGACGCTAGCCCTCGGCCCGTTCAACCCGCACATCATCGACCCGGACTGGCTGATCCAAAACGGGATTTGCGAAGACGGCGAGGTCGAACTGCGTATACTCCCGTTGAGCAACGGGCTGACGTTCAGTTTCTCGGGCGTACAGTGGCAGGTGGATTTCCGCCACCTCTTGGCGGACTCCCTGGCGGCTGACTGCGGAGTCCTCGTAGCCCATGTGGTGCGTTTGCTCAGTCACACGCCCGTCCGGGGCGTCGGGCACAATTTTCGCTATGCCTGTGGTATGGACGAGTGGGACACCGGGCAACTGCCAATACTGGGCCAGTCAATTTCTGATTTGTTGGGGAACGAAGGCGAGGTCGAACAAACCCGCTGGGCCTGTGTCTTACGTTTGGCGGACGCTCGCGTCGAAGTGACGGTTGCCCGTGAAGCTATCGGGATGGTCGTCCTGTTCAACTTCCACCGGGAGACGAAGGGTGTTGCCGAGGCGGTGGCGGCAGCCGAGCGATTTCAAGAAGACCGCCAAAAGAGTCAGGATTTGGTCCGATGTCTATTCGCGCAAGAGGTGACGCAATGATACATGGAACTGTTTTTGGCTCCGGCACCGGCACCGAACCGTGCGCCCGGACGGAAAGCCAGAAGGGATCCGTCGCGGCTACGCTGCTGTGTCTCATGACGCGAAATATGCTGTCGGCCAAGCCGGCCCAGCAGGCGACCTGGCGGAAGCGAATACTCTCCGTGCTGATGAAGGTGCGCGGCAGTGAGCGCGCTCACTGCATCGATCAGATGCTACGGGTGTTCGTGTCCGAGAACGGTCCTCACGCCCTCGATGCCGCCATCGATACCCTTTCCCAGACTGGGATAAGCATCGTCGATTACGCCTGGAATTACCTCAAGAGCGATATCGCTCATTGGGGGCCGACCTCTGAGCGAGCTTACGAGCCGAATGACGATTACTGGTACATCCTGCTAAGGGCCGTTGCGCGATCGGACGCCTCCGAACTAGACCGCATGAGGATCGTCCTCTGCTGCGCGAATGCCACCTGCCGGGGCATCCGTGAAGCCGTCGTAGAGAGCTTGCGCGACATCGGCGGGCCGGTCGCCCTCGCCCGCCTCCAAAAGTTCGCAGCCAAGAACGCCGACCCTTTCATCTGCAAGATCGCCCGCGAGGCACTTGAAGACATGGAGAGTTGACGCTTGACCGTCCCAAGCATCAGCGGAGTCTTAAAGGTGACCGCGCCCGTCTTCGTCCGCAAGCTCGGACGGCGTGGGCACTGGGGCGAGTCTACCGATCAGGATCAAGTCGCAAGGCTACGGGACGCCGTCGAGAAGGTCTTCCACACGCCACGAGAGCCGGCGATCAGTGTCTACCTCGTCTCGACCGATGAAGACCTCCGCCGAGTCGCGCTCGGGATGAATGCCGCCCGAGGCAGCCTCAGAGAAGCTGTTCCACTCGTCGCCTTCTCGCCGGCTGAGGTGCAAGCCGCCGGTATCGCGATGAGCCAAACTTTGGGCGATCTCCCCTGCGCTCACGCCAACCGGCTTCATTATGATTGGGTCGCGACGGAGTCGCAATTGTTGGCCTTGTGCGATGCGGCGATGAAGGCTTCGAGAGTGGCCGGCAATTGCTCGCAGGGGATGATGAAAGATGCCTTGACGGAGGCCCAGAAGGAGAAATGTCAGACGACCGGCCCTGAAGCCCCTTGCCAGGTAGCGGGCTGCCACAACGTTTAAGAGGTCATGGGCCTACTCTCGTTTTCACGAAGATCAGCCTTGGCATCGGGCCGTCGCGCAGTGCGACCAGCGTGGAGGATTTCTCGTCATTCTGCTTCAATCGAGCAATGATCGAAGTTGCGAACTCGCCAAATCAGCGACCGAGCAGCTAACGAGGCGGGACGGGCATCATGCCCGGCCCGCCTCGCTTCGAGCCAGCCATCTCCATAGACGGAACACAGGCAGTTGAGTTTAGCCGCAAGCACACCCAGTTTAGCCGCAGGCGGGCTTTGCATAGAAGTTTTGCGCAAACCCGAGCGCAATATCGCGCTCCGCTTGGCGTCGCGGCTAAAGCTTGTCGTTCCGTGTCCCATTCTTTATCGCTGGTAGATCGGCAAAGCTGCCTTGTCCAGCTGGAGGACGGTCAGGTGCATGGCGGTGACGTAGACGGGGCCGATGCCCTGGCCCCACCCGCCGCCGCCCCAACTGCCGTCGGCGGCCTGGGTACTCTTGTAGTCGTCGAAGACGGACTTGCGGTACTTGGTCCAGGTGAGTGAATCGCTCGAGGTCGCTTCGGGCACGATCTTCTTGAAGCGATCCTCGCCGAGGACGTAGACCACCTGGGCGTAGTAGTAGTGGGTGTATTCGTCGTGGCCCATGCGGCGACCGTCGCCGGGGATGGCGAGCGTGTTCTGGCAGTTCTTCAGCCACTTCTTGACGATGTCCGACGTGTAGTCGCCGAAACTGAAGCCGCAGGTGATGGCCGCCGCCGTGAGTGCGGGTCGGCCCTGCCCGCGCCCGCCGCCGCCGAAGGCGAGGCTGTACTGGACGCCGCCCTGGTCGTCGGTCGAATCGACGAGGTACTTCTGGGCCGCCTTGATCGCCGCGTTGGGGACGATGATGCCCGCGTTGCGCGCCGCCCGCAGCGCCTGGACCTGCGTGACGGTGACGGAGCCTTCGTCGAAGTTGCTGCCGTCCCTAGCCGAGACGTAACCCCAGCCGCCCCGGTTCGTCTGCGCGTCGTGCGTGAACTTGGCCGCCTTCTCGAGCAGCTCGACGAGCTTCTCGCGGCGACGGACGTTCTCCTCCTCGCCGACGACACAACTCAGGAACAGGAGCGAAAAGCCGTGGCCGTACATGTAGCGACCGCCCTCGCTGGGGCTGGAGGGGTTGCCGATCAGGCCGTTGGGCTGGACGCGCTCCATGAGCCAGTTGGTAGCGCGGCGGATGTTGTCGCGGTACTTGCCCTCGCGGATGGTGCTGCCCTCGCACAGGAGCGTCATTCCGCCGAGTGCGGTCATGGAGACGGTGTAGGAGCCGTTGATACCCTCCCAGTGGCCGTCTTTGAACTGGTTCTTGGCCATCCAGGTGAGACCCTTCTTGACGGTCTCCTGGTACTCCTTCGGGATCTCTTCGCCGCGCGCGGAGGTCTGGGCCAGCACGAGGCCAGCCAGCACCGCACTCATCAGGAAACCGTTTCGGCCGAGGGATCGCATGTTCGAGGCTCCTTCGACGTTGTCATTCTCAGGATGGGATCGGCCCCCTTGGTGAGGCCAGACGAGATTCCCCCAGTCAACCCAGACGATCGAGCGAAGGCGAGCTAACCACAAAGGCACAGAGGACACAGAGGAATTCACAGAAGATAGAGTGTGAATCGGGCGAGCGGGGCGGTTCGACGCCCTGGCTTCTGCCTTCACCTCTACCTTCTGTGTATTCCTCTGCGCCCTCTGGGGTTAGCACTTCTCGGCTTTTGGCGTGCTCAGTCGCAGGGGTAGTAGGCGACCTGAGCCGGGTTCCAGTAGTAGTAGCAGCGGAGGGTCGGTTCGTAGTATTGGTAGCGGCTGTAGCGAGTGTTCCACACGCGGCCGCTCCATTGGTGATGATCCCGGCCGCGATAGATGTAGCCGCCGTTGTGGCGAACCCCGTGATCGAGGTAGTAGGGCCGGGCGGTGACCACCGGGGCACGTCCGCCGTTGTAGCCGCCGTGGTAGCCGCCGTTATATCCGCCGCGGTTGCCGCCGTGGCCGTGGTTGCCGTCCGCCTTGGCCTCCCCCGTCAGGACCAGAGCGAGGAGTGCCGCACCGAGACCGAAGATGAACTTGTTCATCGTAGTTTTCCTATTTTGTCAGGCCGTGATTTTCGTGAAAGGAGTATGAAGGAGGGGGTCACTCTCGGCCTTTGTCTCTCGTGTCCCTCTCCATCAGACGAACGCCTGTGGCGAGACGACTTGCGCGCGGCAGAAAAGGGTTCGAGGGGGGTAACAGAAGTAGGTCCGGCGAGCCGAGCCGGACCAGCCCCGCTCGGCTCGCGGGGCCTACCAGCCGAGCCGGACCAGCCCCGCTCGGCTCGCGGGGCCTACCTACTCTTACCCTCATCGCCGTCTTCTCGAACCATGCCGTTCTATGCGGAGAAGATGGGGAAGGGCGAAGTTCGGCAGATACTGCGCAAAAGAACACCCCGTCGCCGCGAAACGCGGTGCAGGGGTGTTACCTCGAGGGCGTCAATCGTTCTCGCGGCCGATCGCCACCGAACGCGCCCCCAGGCGGGTGAGGAACCGCACCTTCTGCGAGGTCGATAGCTCCTCGGTGAACCGGCCCTTGACCGCCTTGATCCAGCGCACGGAGCGGTTGCCGTGATCGACGACGACGTTTACCAGCACCGGCCCCGGCGTTGCCAGGATGCCGCGAATTCGCGACTCGAGGTCGCACCCGCTGTCGAGGGTCGCATGGCCGACGCCGAAACCCTTGGCGAGGGAGGCGTAGTCGAGGCGGGCGAGGACCGTCGCCGTCGTTCGCTTGTACGCCGACTGTTGCAGGATCTGCATGTAGTGATACGCCTGGTCGTCGAGGACGAAGAACTTGACGGGCAACCCCTCGCGGGCCGCCGTCGAGACCTCCATCGCGCTCATCAGGAAGCAGCCGTCGCCGGTCACGGTGACGACCTGCCTACCGTGCATGACGCGCTGCGCCCCGAGGGACGCGGGGATCGACCAGCCCATCGACTGGTTGTCCACCGGGTTGAAATACGTCCGCGGCTGGATCGTCCTGAACACCTCCGCCGCCCAGTGTTCCGTGACGCTCACGTCGGTGAAGACGAGAGCGTTCTCGCACGTCGCCTTGCGCAGCGCGAGAAGGAAGAGCATCGGATCGACGCCGTGCCGGGCGTGCGGCTTGGCGTTCTCGCACGCCTCCGCGTGGTGCGTCCGGCGAATCGAGGCGACGCGCTCCGGGCACGCCGGACGGGCGATCTCGGCGGCGTGGTCGAGCATCTTCGCGAGGAAGACGCCCGCGTCGGCGTGGACGCACACCTCCGCCGGCATCGACCGGCCCAGGTTCTCGGCCTTCGCATCGACGTGGATCAGCCGGGCCTTCTTCGGGAGGCAGTAGAACCCCGTCGAGACCTCGCTGAATTTGACGCCGACCGCGAGGACGACATCGACCTGCTCGAACGCCTTCTCGGCGGTCCTCGTCCCCTGCTTGCCGTAGCCCCAGCCGACGGATAGGGGGTGACACTCGCTGATGACGCCCTTGCCGGAGACCGAGGTCGAGACGGGGGCCTGCAACACCTCCGCGAGCTTCACCAGGCTCGCCGCGTGGTCCATGCAGCCTAGCCCCGCGTGGATGCCGACGCGCAATCGCTTGTCGGAGAGCATCGCTTTGGCGCGGTCGAAGGTACACGCATCGAACGGCAGCGCGCAGGGGGCGAGCGGCGCGGAATAGAACTTGTGCGTCTCGATCAGCAGGTTGTAGGGGATGACGACGGAGACCGGCCCCGGCTCGCCGCAGACGGCGAGTTGGAACGCCTGCCGGACCGCGAGCGGGATCTGGGCGACATGTTCGACGACGATGACATCCTTGCACACGGGGCGGAGCATGGCCGCGTTGGGCAGTTCGTGGACCTGGAAGGGGCGGTATTTCTTGCCGCGGGCCACGTCTCCGGCGATGCAGACGATCGGCACGCTATCGAGCAGCGCCTCGCCCTGACGGGCCTGGGCGAGG
>JANXSH010000511.1 GCA_025356615.1 Planctomycetia bacterium
GAGATTCCCGGCTGGATGAACACGCTGGAGCGCGGGGTCCAGACGGGCAACGCCGACGTGGTCCACCGGACCGCCCACACCATCAAAGGGGCCGTGGGAACCTTCTCGTCGACCAACGGCTGGAACGCCGCCTTGCAGGTAGAGAAGCTCGGCAAGGAGGCCCGACTGGCCGAGGTCGGCCCGGCATTGGACCACATGAAGACCACCATCGCCCGGCTGACCGAAGCTCTGAAGGCGTTCAAGGATTCATGAGAAGCGATCGTGAGAGCGTTCAGCCGCGACCCGACGCGGCGAAACAGTTTCTCGGGGCCGCCTTCTAAGGAAGCGATCATGGTATTCGGCTGGATGAAGCGTAAAGGGATGACTCCCGAGACGGCGGACGCCGCCCCGGCGACGGACCCGGCCCCGCCGATCGTGCCACGATCCGCCTGGCAGCGATTTACGGAGGGCCTTGCCGTCGCCCTCGACGCGCTAGACAACGGCATCGCACGGATCGCCATCCCGTTCGGCGTCCTGGTGCGCGAGCCGCGCAAGCGCTTCGCCATCCTCCAGGGCGTCTTCGCGGGCCTCTTCCTCCTCGGCGCGCTGCCGATCCCCTACGTCCCGCTCTTCGCACTCGGCGCGGGCTACGTCGGCGTCCTCGCGATCAGCCGGGCGTGGGTCGTCAACGAGGGCAAGCGGACCGCCATCGTCAAGAAGCTGGCGGACGGAAACCCCGACGACCTGCCCGACCTGCGCTGGACCTCGTTGGTGTCGGCCCTCCAACTCCTCGTCCTCTTCCCGCTCCTGTATATGCAGGCCCAATGGCACTTCCATCTCTATAAGGTGGCCGAGTCGGCGAACTTCTTCGACTGGGTATGGTTCTCCTTCGACAAGACCTATTTGAAGGCTCTGCCCGACTGGTCGATCCTCTACGGGATCCACATTAGCGCGATCGACTTCGACACCACCTGGGGCCGACACCTCGTGTTGCTTTCGCGACTGACGTTCGACTACATCCTCTTGCAGGGACTGTTCCGCCTGCTCGCGATCCGCGCCACGATCCGCGAGGCTGTGGCCGTCGTCAAGACCGACCCCGATGTCGCCGTCCGGGTCGGCTCCCGCGCGGTCTCCGCGCTGATCGACAAGCTCAGCGACCCCGACCGCGCCGTCCGTGGCGCGGCGGCCAACGCCCTGACCCAACTCGGCGACCCCGACGCCCTGCGGCGCATGAGCGACGCGATCAGCGGAAAGTGACACACCCATGACGCCCTCCTGGGCCGACGCCCGCGCCGCCATGCTCCTAGACCCCGAAATCGCCAACCTCAATACGGGGTCGTTCGGCCCCCTGTCGCGCGTCGTCTTCGAGCGCGTCACGGCCCTGCGCCATCGCCTCGCCGAGGAGCCGATGGACTTCCTCCTCCGCCGGGTGCCGGACCTCCTCTGGCGGGCGAGAACGGCACTCGCGGAGTTCCTCCACACGACGCCGGAGCGCCTCGTCTTCACCACCAACGTCTCCGCGAGCATCAACCTCGTCGCCTCGTCGCTGGAACTCAGTTCGCCCGGCGAGATCCTGCTGACCGACCACGAGTACGGCGCGATGCACTGGTGTTGGGAGCGCGCCGCCCGGCGGATGGGCCTGACGCTGCGCACCTTCGCGCTGCCGACCCGCACCGAAGACCCCGCCGCCATCGTCGCCGCCGCCGAGGCTGCGATCACGCCGCGCACCCGGCTGTTCTCCTTCAGCCACGTGCTCTCGCCGACGGGCCTCGTCCTGCCCGCCAGGGAGTTGTGCGAACTCGCCCGCCGGCGGGGCGTCCTCACGGTCATCGACGGGGCACACGCCCCGGCGTTCGTGCCGCTGAGCCTCGCGGACATCCCCTGCGACTTCTACGGCGCGAACGCCCACAAGTGGCTGCTCGCGCCGACCGGCTCGGGCTTCCTGTGGCTCGGGCCTGGCAACGAGGACCGCCTCGCGCCGCTGCACGTCAGTTGGGGCTACCACACCACCGCGAAGCATCTCGACGAGCGCGACGAGTTCGGCTCGACGCCGAGGACCCGCCGTCTCGAGTTCGAGGGCACGCGCGACATTTGCCCCTGGCTGACCGTCCCCGAGGCGATCGAATTCCAAGCCGCGCTGGGCTACGATCGCATCCGCACCCGGCATCGCGAACTCGTGTCGCACGTCCGCCGCCGACTCACGCCCCTCACCGGCCTCATCCCGGCCACGCCGGAGAGCGCCGCGCTGAGCGGCCCGCTGATGACCTACGAACTCGAGCCGGGATACGACCCCGTTCGGCTACGGCAAGCCATCTGGGACGCCCGATTCGAGATGCCGGTGATCGAACGGCCCGATCGGATCCTGATCCGCACCTCGACGCACTTCTACAACACCGAGGCGGAGGTCGATCGCCTCGCCGACGCGCTGCCGGGGATGCTGGCGGCGAGTCGGAGGAACCCGTAGGGTGGGTCGAGCGGAGCGAGGCCCACCACCAGCCCTCGGCGTCATGGGTAGGGGTGATGTCCGTGAAGTGCCGGTGGGCCTCGCTCC
>JANXSH010000557.1 GCA_025356615.1 Planctomycetia bacterium
GCCTCGGCCTGGCCCAGGCTCTGCTCAACGACCCGGAATTACTCGTCCTCGACGAGCCGACCGAGGGACTAGACCTGTCCGGCCGCAAGCTGTTGCGCGAAATCGTCGCCGAGCAGCGCGGGCGCGGTCGGACGGTCCTCATCGTCTCGCACGTCTTGCCGGAGGTCGAGCAACTGTGCGACCGCGTTGCGGTCGTCCGCCGGGGCGGCTTGGCGTTCTGCGGCAAGGTCGCCGACCTCACCCGGCCGTCGGCCACCGGCTCCGCTCGATCGCTCGAGCAAGCGCTCCGAGAACTCTACGAATAAGGAAGCGCCGGGTCGCACTTCGTGCATTCGCGCGGGGCGATCGGCACCTTCGTGAAGATCGACCCCCACTCCCGACTCGGCCCATGTCCCGATTGCCCGCCGCCCCTACAATGAGGGCGAGAACCATCGGGAAGAGGAGCCGGGCACATGCAAGGGCAGTACGACGCGATCATCATCGGTGCGGGGCACAACGGCCTGGTGACGGCCTGTTACCTCGCGCGGGCGGGCAAGAAGGTTCTCGTCCTCGAGCGACGCCACGTCGTCGGCGGGGCGTGCGTCACCGAAGAAACCTTCCCCGGCTTCAAGGTCTCGACGGCGGCCTACGTCAACAGCCTGTTCCGCAAGGAGATCATCAAGGAACTCGGCCTGCACCGGCACGGCTTCGAGTTGCTCGAACGCATGCCGTCGTCCTTCTCGCCGTTCCTCGACGGCCGATACCTCCTGATGGGCGGGGACGCGGAGCTGACCCGCCGCGAGATCAGCAAGTTCAGCACGAAGGACGCCGCAGCCTATCCCAAGTACGAGGCCATGCTCGAGCGTGTCGCCGATGTGCTCGAGCCGACGCTCATCCAGAAGCCGCCCAACCTGCTCCGGCCTCGCGTCCGCGACCTGTGGCGGCTGTTCAAACTCGGGTGGGCGTTCCGGGCGATGGGCACGCGCATGAGCGAGGCCGTCGAGGTGCTGACCGGGCCGGCCCGCAACATCCTCGACCGCTGGTTCGAGTCCGAACAACTCAAGGCGACCCTCGCCACGGACGCCGTCATCGGCGCGATGGCGTCCCCCTCGATGCCGGGCACCGCCTATGTGCTGTTCCACCACGTCATGGGCGAGACCAACGGCAAGCGCGGCGTGTGGGCCTACGTCAAGGGCGGCATGGGCAGCCTCTCCAACGCCCTCGCGGCCGTCGCCCGGTCCAACGGGGCCGACATCCGCACCGAGGCGGTCGTCAAGCAGATCCTCATCAAGGACGGCCGGGCGACGGGCGTCGTGATGGCCAACGGCGACGAGTTCCGCGCGCCGATCGTCGCGAGCAACGCCGACGCGAATGTCACGTTCAACAAGCTCATGGACAATCGCGCCCTGCCTCCCGAGTTCAGCGAGGCCATCAATCGCATCGGCTACGCCAGCGCGACGCTGAAGATCAACGTCGCCCTCGACCGCCTGCCGAGTTTCGCGTGTCTCCCCGGCCACGAGGTCGGCCCGCAGCATCGGGGCACCATCCACATCTGCCCCGACCAGGACTACATCGAGCGCGCCTACGACGACGCGAAATACGGCCGGCCCTCGGCCGACCCCATCCTTGAATGCACCCTGCCGTCGGCCGTCGATCCCAGCGTCGCGCCTCCGGGCAAGCACCTGATGTCGATGTTCATCCAATACGCCCCCTACAAGCTGGCCGAGGGCAACTGGGACGATCGCAAGGACGCCTTCGCCGACCGCTGCTTCGACATCTTGGAGGATTACGCGCCGGGGTTCAAGAGTTCGGTGATCGCCCGGCAAGTCCTCAGTCCGCTCGACATCGAGCGCGTCTACGGCCTGACGGGCGGCAACATCTTCCAGGGCGAGATGGCCCTGAACCAGCTGTTCTTCCTCCGCCCCGTCGTCGGCTGGGCCGGCTACCAAACTCCTATAAGAGGGCTATACCTGTGCGGCGCGGCGGCGCATCCGGGGGGTGGCGTCATCGGGGCGGCGGGGTGGAACGCGGCGCGCGTGATATTGGGGAAGGAGTGAGCGGCTTCCTATTCCCAGCCGTTGCAACGGCTGGGCTTCGCCATTCCCTCACAGCCACTCCTTTCCTTGCGAAATCATTCCAAAAGAGGTGAATTCCATGAACCGTTCGCTACTCCCTCTCCTCACGGTCGCGGCTCTCTCGGCCTTCACTTCCGTCGCGCGCGCCCAGAAAGCTCCCGAAGCCGGTTACATCTTCCCCCCCGGAGGGAAGGCGGGGACGACGGTCCAGGTGCGTCTCGGTGGCTACGACTGGACGCCGGACATGGAGTATTTCGTCCACGACCCGCGCATCAAGTTCGAGTCGGTGGGCGTGCCCGGCCCGCTGCTCATCCCCGGCCCGCCGTACTGGTTCGGGGCCAAGGGCAAGCTCGGATCGCAGCCGCTCCCGCGCGAAGTGTTGGCGAAACTGGTCATCCCGGCGGGCGTCGGCCCTGGCCCGGTCCACTGGCAGGCCGCCAACGCCAACGGCTGTACGTCGGCGGGCGTGTTCGTCGTCGGGACGGGGACGGAAGTCGTCGAGCAGGAGGACCGCAAGGTTCCGCAACTCCTGCCCGTTCTCCCCGTCACCGTGTCGGGGCGCATCCGCAAGATCGAGGAGGTCGATCGCTACCGCTTCGTCGCGGCCAAGGACGGCCCCATCACCTGCGAGTTGATGGCCCGGCGGATCGGCGCGAAATTCCTCGGCGTCGTGGAGGTGCGAGACGCTCAGGGCGAGCGCGTCGCCGACGTTGCGGGCACCGGTGGGGCGGACCCGACTCTGACCTTCGCGGCCAAGGCCAAGGCGGAGTACGTCGTAAGCGTTCACGATATCGATTTCGGCGGCGATCGGTCTTACGTCTACCGCCTCGCCATTACCGACGGCCCGCAGGTCGTCGGGGCGCTGCCGGCGGCCGGGAAGCGCGGCGAAACGCGCGAGGTCGAATTCGTCGGCGTGGGCGTGGCGACCGGGGCCGCGAAGCTCGAATCCGTCAAGCGCTCGGTCGTGTTCCCCTCGACTGCGACCGCCTCTTTCGATTATCGCCTGGAGACCCCCTGGGGCACCGCGCCGGCCTTCCCGCTGCTCCTCAGCGACCTGACCGAAGTCGTCGCGGCTCATGGGGTTGCGAGTAAACCGGGCACGCTAATGGCCCCGTGCGGCGTGACCGGCTCGCTCGACAAGGCGGAGTCGCGGGACCGTTTCGCCTGCGCCTGGAAGAAGGGCGAAGCCTGGTCCCTATCGCTCGAAGCGCGGCGCATCGGCTCGCCGCTCGACGTGGCCCTGGCCATCCTCGGGCCGGACGGCAAGGAGGTCGCCACCAACGACGACCTCCCCGGCACGACCGACGCGGGCCTCGACTTCACGGTCCCAGCAGACGGCACCTACCAAATCGTCGTGAGCGACATGGCGGGCAAGACCGGCTCGCGCGCCGCGCTGTATCGCCTCGTCGTGCAGAAGCGAGCAGCTGACTTCAGCCTCCAGCTCTCCGCCCAGCGCCTCAGCGTGCCCATCGCGGGCAAGCTGGACCTCGCCGTCAAGGTGGTGCGTCAGGGTGATTTCAAAGGCCCGATCGCGCTCACGATCCGAGGGTTGCCCGCAGGCGTGACAGTCCCGGCCAACCTCGTGATACCCGCCGACAAGGCCGACCTGATCGTGCCGATCACCGCCGCGAAGGACGCCGGCAGCTCGGCGGCGCTCATCACCGTGGAAGGGACGGCGACGGTCACTGCAAAAGCGGTGACGCGCATCGCCCTGGCGCCCACGACCGTCCACCTCGCCCCTCTTAGTCTCGAGGAGAACACGGCCACCGCCTGTTTGCTCGCCGTCACCATGAAGGCGCGCTTCAAGGGCCGGCCGGTGGACCAGGACACGGGCCGCAAGGTGCATCGCGGCTCGACCTTCCCCGCCGAGGTGATCGTCGAGCGGCTCGACGGCTTCGCCGGGGAGGTCGTCCTCCAGATGGCCTCGCAGCAGTCGTATCAGCACCAGGGGATCACCGGGGGCGACGTGATCGTCCCCGGCACCGTAGGCCGAACCGTCTACCCGTGCTTCATGCCGGAGTGGTTGGAGACGACGCGGACCTCGCGCATGGGGGTAATCGGCGTGGCGAAAGTCCCCGACCCGAAGGGGAAGGTACGCCACCTCGTCGGCGAGATGACCGGCTTCATCACGATGACGATGGAAGGGGCGCTGCTCAAGCTCTCGACCGAGGACGACGACCTGACGGTTCACCCCGGCCAGGCGTTCGATGTTCGCCTCCAGGTGGCCCGGCTGGCGAACCTCCCCGAGCTGGCGCGGGTCGAACTCCGCTTGCCGGAGAGCCTGAAGGGCCAGCTCGAGGCGAAGCCTTTGGTTCTCGACGCGAAGACGAAGGAGGCCGTGCTTCGCATCACCTCCGGGGCGACCCTGCGCGGGAGACACACGATCACGATCCGGGCCACGGCGATCCAGGACGGTAAGTATCCGGTGGTCACGGAGACGGCCATCTCGGTCGAGTTCCTCCTCGCAACGCCCCCGGCCAAGGGTCGATGACCCGCGCCATTGCTCGTATCCGTGGGAGGGCATATCTTAATCAACGGAGAGAGTGCCTCTCTGTTGACACCCAAGGAGGATTTTCGCATGCGCTGGATGATGACGACCGTGTGCTTCGCCGTGATCGCTTCGGTATCGTTCGCGGCGGACGTGGAATACACGCTCACCAAGGACAACACCAAGGTCGAGTGGAGCGGGACCAAGACCGGCGGCAAGCACGACGGCGGGTTCGAGAAGGTCAGCGGGAAGGCCACGCTCACCGAGAAGGCGGGCCTGAAGATCGTGGTCGATATCGACTGCACTTCGCTGTACTCGGACGACAAGAAACTGACCGGCCATCTGAAGTCCCCGGACTTCTTCGCCGTCAAGGACCACCCCAAGGCGAAGTTCGTCAGCACGAGTGTGAAGAAGGCGGACAAGGGGTTCGTCGTCACGGGCGACCTGACCCTACTCGGCAAGAAGCAGGAAGTGAGCTTCCCGGCGGAAATCGTCACCGGCGACACGCTCACCATCAAGGGATCCTTCGAGATCGACCGCAAGGACTTCGGAATGACCTACGGCAAGGGCAAAATCGATGACAAGGTTTCCATCCGAGTGAAGGTGGACGCGAAGAAGTAATCGACGCCGTCGGGGAATGAAATGCCATCGCTCCCGCCGATCGATCTGGTGATCGA
>JANXSH010000569.1 GCA_025356615.1 Planctomycetia bacterium
CGCCACGCTCCCGGCGTACCTCAACGCCCTGGAGCAAAAGGGCGTCCATATCATCACGGTCAACGATTACCTCGCCCGCCGCGACTGCGAGTGGATGCTCCCCATCTTTCGCGCGCTCGGCATCAACGCGAGCTATATCCAGTCCGACATGGACCCCGTCCTCCGTCGCGAGGCCTACGACTGCGACATCACCTACGGTACGAACTCCGAGTTCGGCTTTGACTACCTCCGCGACAACATGAAGACCGCCCGGCGCGGCGACAACAACTACGACCCGTACTACCAGCAGGTCCAGCGCCTCCCACTCAACTACGCCATCATCGACGAGGTCGATAACATCCTCATCGACGAGGCCCGGACCCCGCTCATCATCTCCGGGCCGGCCTTCACCGATGTCCGCCGCTACGACAAGGCGAACCAGATCGCCGTCCAGCTGACGGACCTGCAGAAGCAAGAGCCGGGCCGATACTACGAGATCAAGGAGAAGGAACACACCGTCCACCTGACGGACGAGGGCGTCCGCAAGGCCGAGGAACTCGCCGAGGTCGAGAGCTTCTACACGGCGGGCAACATGGAGTGGCCGCACCTCATCGACAACGCGATGAAGGCGCACCACCTGTACAAGCGCGACAAGCGCTACGCCGTCATCCGCGACGAGGAGGAGGGCGGCCTCGCGATCGTCATCATCGACGAGTTCACGGGCCGACTCATGCAGGGCCGACAGTGGTCCGACGGGCTACACCAGGCGGTCGAGGCCAAGCACGCCCGCGACGGCGTGAAGATCAAGGAGGAGACGCAGACCCTCGCCACGGTCACGCTCCAGAACTTCTTCCGCATGTACAAGAAGCTCGCGGGCATGACGGGCACCGCGATGACCGAGGCCGACGAGTTCTACAAGATCTACAAGCTCGACGTTATCGCGATCCCGACGAATCGAGTCCTCGTCCGCCTCGATTCGGCGGACGTGATCTTCCGCACCAACCGCGAGAAGTGGAACGCCGTCGTCGACGAGGTCGTGGAGGTCCACAAGACGGGCCGGCCCATGCTCATCGGCACGACGGACGTGGACAAGTCGATCCAACTCAGCGACCTGCTCAAGCGGCGCGGCATCAAGCACGAGCTGCTCAACGCCCTGCCCGAACACGCCGCCCGCGAGGCCGACATCGTCGCGCAAGCGGGCCGAATCGGCTCCGTCACGATCTCGACCAACATGGCCGGTCGCGGCACCGACATCATCCTGGGAGGCAACCCCGAGACGATGGCGTGGTCGAAGCTCCGCAACCGCTTCGCCTCGCGCCTCGACGTGCCCGAGGCCGAGTGGAAGGCGCTCATCGACGAGATCGAGGCCAAGGAGAAGACGAAGGAGGAGGGCAGGCGCGTCGCCGGGATGGGCGGCCTGCACATCGTCGGCACCGAGCGCCACGAGGCCCGCCGCATCGACAACCAGCTGCGTGGCCGGGCGGGCCGACAGGGCGACCCCGGCTCGAGCCGGTTCCACCTGTCGCTCGAAGACGACCTGATGCGCATCTTCGCCGGCGAGTGGGTGCGCTCGCTCCTCGAGAAGCTCGGCATGACCGAGGGCCAGGCGATCGAGAGCCGCATGGTCTCGCGCCGCATCAGCGCGGCCCAGAAGAAGGTCGAGGAGCACAACTTCGACCAGCGCAAGAGCCTCCTCGAGTACGACGAGGTCATGGACCACCAGCGCAAGGACGTCTACTCGCGCCGCCAGAAGCTGCTCGAGGGGACCAACGCCAAGGTGCAGATCCTCGCGATGTTCGACAAGCAAGTGGCCCTGGCGACGAAGCGATTCCTGGCGGCGGACTACGGCGCGGGCACCTTCGCCGAGTTCGTCTCGACCCGCCTCTCCGTCCAGTTCAAGCCCTCCGAGTTCGTCCGCACGGGCTACGAGGAGGCGGCGGCCTACGTCCACGAGAAGGCGATCCAGGCCATCGCGACGAACGTCCACGAGGCGCTCGAGGAGAACATCGGCTCCGAGGACACCACGGAG
>JANXSH010000603.1 GCA_025356615.1 Planctomycetia bacterium
GGAACAGTAAAGGCCGGGGGGGACGTTGACGTTTCCCCTCGCTAGCGCGTCGGGCTAAGAAACCCTCGGACTACCGCCCTCCCGAAAGATTTGCCACACCCTACAGTCAGGGGATTCGCGGGTCGATCCCCTCGGCGGCCAGTTTCGCGGGCAAGTTCTCGCAGGCCTGCCGCAAGGCTGCTGCGTTGGGCGCGTTGTAGTAGGACACCACGATGGGTTCCTCTCCTACGCGCACGTCTCCTTCCAGCCCCCCGAGCAGCCGCTGCGCCACGCATCGGCTATCCCAGCCCGCCTCCGGCTGACCCAGCCGTTGGCGCAGTTGGTACACTGCCGCCTGCGCCGGCAAGCTCCTCGTCATTTGTCCGTAGCGGGCATGCAGGTTCGTCGTCCCCGCTCGGTCCCATCCCAGCGACTGTTCACTGTTGAAGCACTCCTCTACATGCCACCGTTTCGGGTACTCCTGCGTCAGAGCCTCCACCTCGCCACTCACCCGCGTACTCAGGAACGCCTCGTAGCGATAGTCCGATGCCACCTCCCCCAGCCTCTTTACGAACAGCGAGAATGGGCCGTTCTTGCTGTGCGTCCGCGTGTACGGCTGCACCGCAGTGGCGTAGCCCGACCAACGGCACAGGAACGTCCCGTCGGGGATGCCTCGCAGCCGCTTCGACAGGTTGGCTGTCTGAGGGACCGGCACCAGCAGGTCGAATCGACTATCCTGATGGATCCGATCGACCAGCTCGGCAGTGAAGTGTTCCGCATCCGCCAGTACCAACACCGCCTTGGCGTCGTCGAAGACGCTCGCCGCCACTTCGAGCAACTCGGGGGTCGCGTGCGTGACGGTTCGTACCGAAGTACCCGTGAGGAACGCGACGGGCTGTTTGGTGTCCGCGTCGAGGCAAAAGGAGGTTTGCGCCACCTTGATCGCCGCTCCCTTGCCTTTCTTGTGCCGGCGCATCTGCCGACGGCTGAGACTGCCGATGCGGTGGGGGTCGATGATGAGGACGCTACCCGCGAAGTGCTTTCGCGCCAGACGGCGCTTGCCCAGAGCGATTTGCAGCGTTTTCGACTCTTCGATCGTGTGGCCGCCGAGGAGTTGGTGGATGGAGATATCACCGGCCAGGAAAGGGAGTCCGTTGGCCAGTTCGAAGCCGCGCTGCCGCAGGGCGCGGGCATCGCGCAGGCCAGTCGAGCACAGTGCCGACTCATGGACCAACTGCAAAGCCAGTCGGGGCCAGACGCACTCCGTCGGCTGTCCACACCAGCCACAGAGCAGATCCCAGGTGCCCAGGCGGAGGTGCTCGGGGATGACTGACCACAGGCCAACCAGGTTGCCGGAAACCTTGTCGGCCAGAGACTGGCGGACACCGCTCTCGATAGACCTGGGGTCGGAAGGACGCGGCTGGCGGGACTTCTTGGAAGAGTACGCCTCGACGGTCGCCGGGCCGTTTGGGCGATACTCCTGGAGTTTTTTTTGTAAGCCGTACTCGAGAAGGACGCGGGCGACGCTGCGGGTGCTGACAGGCGAGACGGTCTGGCGGATCTTCTGGGCGATGACATCGGCAGAGGCGTCGGGATCGAGGAAGCGGTGGCGAATGACCTCTCGGGTAACATCCGGGGTGCGGCGCGTGGCAGCCTTGGGGCCAGGTTTACGGCTGAGCAGCGCAAGACAGCCCCCTTCGAGAAAGGCGGCGAGGAGTTGGTATTAGCGTTGCTTGGAGTAGCCGTATTTGGTGGCGGCGGCAGTGGCCCGAGGCCTTCGCCTTCGCCCTCGATGAGCATGGCCAGTTTGTCAAGGATCTCGTCTTCTCGAGGCGCGACGAGGGAGCCAGAGGGACCGGAGATGGTGTTGGCGGAGAGGTCGAACTGCAGAGGGCCTCCGATGGAGAAAACCAGCAGGCGAGTCGAATCGATTAGGGCAGGGAGAAACCGAGTCAGGAAAGAGGAAATCAGTGACGGCGAGGAAGCCGTGAGCAGAACGGAGAGGATCGAGGGACCATGCCTGACGATAAAATTGATATGACTCATTACTGGAATAGTCGATGCGCCGGACATGATTTCGCCCGCATCGCCCGGCGACTAACCCGACGTTCCCGGCGTGGTAAAGGGAAGCCAGAACACGATTGCCAAAATAAAGGTGACTCGAATTGGCGGTGCCGCCTGGGAAAGGCGACACCTGCCGCATGGAACAGTAGAATGAACTATGGCGAAAAAATCGCTGGTCATCTCATCGACGCTCACCGTAGGAATGCCTTTTCGTTCATTCTCTGGCGCTTCGAGGTAGGTCCGACACACCTCGGCTGCTTGCCGTTGGAAGAGGACAGGATCTTTCTCTGTGGTGTTGATCCACATCTCGAGGCGATGCGGCTGTAGCGCCGCCCGGCGAAGAGAGCGACCGACCTGGGCTTCGGAAATCTCGCTGACGATGTGACGATGAATCACTTCGTCACGCGACTCGCGGACCGTCCGGTGCGAGATGGGCCGGCCCGAGAGGCGGGGCGATTCGCAGGCCACCATTTGGATCCGGTTCACTTGCTCGGCAGTGACACGGGGCGGACGACCCCGGCGGGGCGAATCGCGGAACACCTCCCGAATCGCCTCCCGCAACTTCAACGGCTCGCGGCATTCCAGGAGCGTCAAGGATTCCCAGTCGTCCCGCCACCGTCGCCGCCACAGGCCCACTTGCAGACGATTGACTCCGACACGCCGCGAAATCCTTTCGTTCGTGAGTCCCTGGAAAGAGAGCATCACCATCGTCGCGCGCTCTGCAAGTTGCTGCGGCACGGATCGGGACTTGGAAAATTCCGTCAGCACGTTTTCCTGCCGCTCCGTGACCACCACCTTCGCCGCGTTCCCTGGCATAGGGCCATCCTCTTGAGGGAATAGGCAACCCAGGAAGAATAGCCAGATCCTCATTCCGGTGATACATCAACTGCGACGTGTAGCACTAGCCCCGAGTGCCCATTCGTGCGACGAATCCCGTTCGAGCCAATACCTATCGCCGACCAGCCGGGCCGCCTCGAGTCGGTCGCGAATGGCCTCGTACCACTGCTTCAATCCGATATGAACTCGAGCCCGCCGGTCATAGTTCGTCCAGGTCGGTTCGGCAGCGACCAGGCGATCGTACAGTGGCAGGGGAGCCGATGCCCCCTCGATTTCCTGCCGAAGCCAATACAGGCGGTCGGTCGTCGCGGAGCGGAGCACCTCGGCGTTCGCGTTCGTTTCCGAGTGGTGGGCCAATTCCTGACGCAGTTTCTCCCACGACGCTTCGTCGAGCTTGCTATACCGGCCGTCTTCGTCCAGCTTGCCTCGCGTTAGGATCTGACACCACTTCTGGAGAAGCTCTGCGTCCAGAGAGGCGTCCGCTTTGCGAAGCAAGCTAATCCTGTTGCGAGGATTGATGCCAACCCGGGCGTTAGGTGGTGGTCTAGACGGGCAAGCAGGGGTTTCGCAGGGTAGGTCAGCCATTCCCGGAGCGTCCAGACGTGGTCGGCTAATCCCGCCGCCATCGCTGGCG
>JANXSH010000625.1 GCA_025356615.1 Planctomycetia bacterium
CCCCGCTCGGCTCGCGGGGCCTACTGTTACGTCCGGGCATTTTCTGACAACTGACAACTGACAACTGACAACTATTCCGGCGAGCCGGACCTACTTCTTTTCCAGGTCGAAGGAGTCGAACAACATCGCCTGGTGGTCGAACGCCTTGAAGCTGAGGCGGTCCCCCGCGATGGCGACGTAACAAAAGTGATACTCTGAGCGCGACTGCGCCTTGAACCACGTCGGCACGGGGCTGAAGTTCTCGAGCGGGCCGCCGCCTCCTCCTGACGTGATGTAGACGACGCCGGCCTTGTGATCGACCTTGCCTTGGCGGATGGGCCAGGTGCGCTCGTAGACGTGGACGTGGCCGTTCCACACCATATCGACGTTGTGTTTCTCGTATAGGGCGGCGAGCTGGCGGACGTTCGTATCACCCATGCGGGAAGGCTCGCCCTTCCAGGTGTCGCCGAAGTCGTCGTCGTCCGACGAGTAGGGCGGATGGTGGTGGTAGCAGAATTTCCACTTCGCCGTCGATTTCGCCAGCTTGTCATCGAGCCAGGCGTATTGCGCGCTCTTGGGGCCGAGCGGTTTGTTGCTGTCGAGGACGAAGAACTCGGCGTTGCCATAGCGGTAGGAGTAGTGATACTCCGGCGCGGGCAGGGCGAAGTAGCGGTAGTAGTTGGCGTGGTCCTTCTCGTGGTTGCCGATGCACGGGTAGACGGGCACGCGGCCGAACAGCTCGCGGCACGGCGCGAACAGTTCATCGACCCACTCGCGTTTGTCGGGCCCATTATCGACCACGTCGCCGAGGTGGACGACGAAGTTGGGCCGTCGCTGCCAGGCGAGCGTCGCGATCTTCTTCGTGACCGCCGGGTTCTTTTGCGTGTCGCCGAACAGCACGAACGAGAAAGCCTGGTCCGGCCCGACCGCCGGGCTGAACGTCAACAGCGGACTGACGAGCGGCTTCCCCTTGCCCTCCCCCTGCGTCTGCACCTGATAGAGGTGCGGCTTGTCCGGCTCCAGGTCGGTGAGCGTCACCTCGTGGAGTGTCACGTTCTTGGGGCCTTCGACCGTCTTCGTGAGCAGCCCGACACCATATCGAACGGTCGAGGTGCCCGGAATGCTCGTCTCCCACATGATCGTAATCGAGGTGCGCGTTGCATATTGCAGGTAGGGGGCAACGACGAAATGCGGGAACTCCGGCCCCGGCGCGGGCTGCACCGGGGCTGGCCTTTGTTCGTCCTCCTTCGCGGGCCGCTGCGCTAGCAGGGCGAACGCGCCGAGGATCAGGACGCAGCCTACGACAAGGAGTCCGCGACTCATCATTGGGGGCATCTCCGCGATTGATCCTATCCCACCTCGAGCAGCGAGGGATCCTGGGCCGTCGTCGAGAGCGACGCCAGAACGCCCGCCTCGTGCTTCAGGAGCCAACGCTTGCGATCGAGGCCACCGCCGTAGCCGGTCAGGTCGCCGCCCGCGCCGATGACGCGGTGGCAGGGCACGACGATGGAGATCGGGTTGCGACCGTTGGCCGCCCCGACGGCGCGCGAGGAGTTGGGGCAGTCCAGGCGTCGGGCCTGTTCTCCGTAACTGATGGTGGTGCCGAACGGGATGCCGTTCAGCTTCTCCCAGACGCTCATCTGGAACGGCGTGCCGGACGGGGCGAGGGGTAGTCGGAACGTCGTGAGCGTCCCCGCGAAATAGGCGGTGAGTTGCTCGCCTGCCTCGCGGAGAACCTCGTCCCCCTCGAGCCAGGTCGAGTCCGGCGTGGGGCCGTCCTTGTGGTCGCCGAGGTAGACCCCCGTGAGGGCCGTGCCGTCGGAGGTCAGGAGCAACTCACCGATCGGCGTCGAGAGCTTGCTGTGGTGGGTTCGCGTCGTCATCCGGGTCTTCCTCATCGGAGTGGGTAATGGCTCATCCTTGTTGGCCTCTATAATCATATTGCTTCCCGTCCGTCGGAGGTAGCGTTCGTCTGCGGCGATACGCCGCAGTTGGCACTTCGGTGTTACGCATGTCAGTCGTCCCCTTCGCTCTCTACAGGTAGGAGCAAAGGGGATCGTGTCCTATGGAGGTAAGTAGCTCGCGGGCGGGAAGCAGATTTTTTTCAGAGATTCAGAGTTTCGGCCAGTTGACGCGAAGACCTCACCCCCCAGCCCCCCTCTCCCGCAGGGAGAGGGGGGAGCAAGACCGCATAGGGGAAGGTGGGCGCTGATCGACACGCCTCCTGCTCCCCCTCTTCCTGCGGGAGAGGGGGCGGGGGGTGAGGTCTTCGCCTCACGGCAGCAACAACGCCAGCGGTGCCGACACCGCCCCTCCGGGGGCCATCGTGAGGAAATCATCCACCTTCGCCGAGGGGTGGGCCGCGACCCGGCCGTTGCTCGCCTTCTTCACGTTCAGTCGATACTTGCCCGGAGCCACGTCCGCGAACTCGTAGGTTCCGTCGGCCTTCGTCTTCGCCTTGCCCTTTTCCGCCCCCTTCTCGTCGGTGAGGATGACCTCCAGGTCCGCCTGGGGTTGCCCCCCCTGGACGACGGTGCCGGTGATCTTCCCTGGGGCCGTCTTCGCGGGGTCGTCTTCGGTCAGTTCGATCGAGGTCGTGGCGAAGGTACTCAGGCCGATCTGATTCACGAGTTGCACGGTGATGTCCGTCGGTCCTTTTTGGGTCTGCGGCAGGGGGAGTTTGACGGTCCACAGCGTCCGCTCGTCGTTCGCCGCCATCCCCGGCATCGGCACCACTCCCGCAGGCAACTTGCCCTCGACGGGTCGGCCCACGAAGAATAACGCTTGCTTGATGCCGACCGCGTCCCGCCCGCGAACCTTCAGCGCGACCGGCGCTTGCCGCCACGCCTTTGCGGGCGGATCGACGAACCCCACCGAATCGGGGGCCTCGTCGCCGAGGATCAGCGTCCGCGTCGCGATCGCCTTCTCCTTGCCCCCCCGGTCGAGGAGCCGGACGCGCAGCTCTCGGACCCCGCGAATCCGCGAGGTGTCGAGCGGCACGACCCAGTCGGCATGACCCGTCTGGAACTCCATCGCCCCGCCCGGCCCGGCAGCCGACCAGCCGATCCGCGATTCGCGGGCCGAGGCCCGCCGGGCGACCGCCTCGACCCGGAACGCGCCGTCGATGAGCCGGCCGAGGCTGACCTCCACCTTCGCGCCGTCGGGGGCATTGTCCGCCTCGATCGGCACGGTGAACTTCGGCCCTGCGGTCGCGTAGCCGCCGATTCGCGGCCTCACGACCGGAGTCAGCAGCGGCGTCGGCGTGACGTTCCCTGCGGCGTTGAGCGTCACCTCGAAGAGCATCGCCCGCGCCCAGCCATCGACCGTGAGGTAGAAGATCGCCTTGCCGCCGTTGCCCCGCACGCCGTCGGCGAAGAGCGTGATCTCCTCCCCGGTCGCGGGCAGTTTGCCCCGGAGCGTGCCCGTGGTGTACGTCGCGCCGCCGTCGGCGGTCGGCAAAAAACCCATCTCTGCGGCGACATCCATACCCGGCAACGCCTGGCGTAGGCGGACCTGGATCGACAGGCGGTTTCGCCCTCCCGTCGGGTCGAATCGGCCCCCAGTGACGGCGACGTATTCCCCCGGCGAGGCCAACTCGACCGACACCGATCGCCGCGAGACGACCTCGTCCTTGCTCTCGCGATCGACGACCTCGAAGAGGATCGGCCCGGCCAGTTCCGGCAAGTCGTTCGTCACGGGTGCCGGCGCTGCACCGGCGGCAGGGATGGGAGCGGGGGCGGGCGGGAAGGCGAGCCGTTTCACCTCGCGCGGCGCGAGTGCGAACACGGCGGTCTCGCGCGTCTCGCCGCCGGCGACGAGGCGCACACTGAGCTTGCCCCAGGGGCGATCGATCGGATTCCGCACGAAGGCGTACACCACTTGCCGCCGTTCGATCGCCCTCAGCCGGATGCGGGCGAGGCCCGGCTCGGCGTATTTCTCTCCCTGCGAGAGGAGGATCTCAGGAGCCCTCGGCGATAGGGGCACGCTGATTCGGCGATGGAACGCCCTCCCCTCCCCGAGACGTGCCCGTGCGAGGAACCCCAGCGGGATCGGCGCACGCCCCTCACCCGCGCGCGGGGCCAGGGCGATCGTCACCGGGACGAAGCCACCCGCGTCGGGCGACTCGCCGAGCGACACAGGCGCACGGCGCGGCGCGATCGTCAGCCATTCGCGATCCGGCAGGAGGGTTTCGAGGACGAGGGCCGTCCCCGGCTCTCGGCCACTGGCCCGCACTTCGAGCCGCTGTGTGATCGGCGTCCCCGGCAACAGCCGGGGCGGGTCGCTCCCCTCGATGATGTCCGCGTACTGTTCGCGGGCCTGCCGCAGCCAGGGGCGATACTCCGCCTCGGCCTTCGTAAAGAACCCCACCTCGGCGGAGTCGGGAGCCAGCGCGGCCCACTCGCGCCGCGCATAGCGGAACCAGTCCGCGAGCCAGGCGTACAGCCCCACATCCGCATCCGGGGCGGGGGTCTTCCACCCCGCGCGGATCGACTTCTCGAGGTCCGCGAGTGCCGCCCGCGTCGGCTGCGCTTCTACCTTCAGTCGATACGCGGGCCGCGTCAGTTCCAGTAAACCTGTCACCGTCTTTGCCCGGAGCCGCAGCGCGGGCAGTGAGTCCGACGGTGGCACCGCAGGCGTCGTGCCCAGAGTGGTGCCGTCCGTATGATCGAGCCGGACGACCTCTTCCTCGAGTCGCCGCATCAATTGCACCAGCGTCGCCCACAGGTCCGCCCTCCGAGTCGCAGGGACGAGCGTCGTGTGCAGCAGCCCGTCCAGATCACGCACGGCGGACCCGCTCGCGCCGGGTCGGCGGGCCGACTCCTGTCGTCGCTCACGCCCGAGTTCGGCGAACGGCTCACTCGTGTCGGCCATCGCCGCTCGCGCCTGCGTCGTCGCCCGGCGCAGGGTCTCCACTCGGCCCGCGAGTGGCGAGCGACGCGCGGCGTCCAGTTCGTCGGTCAGGGATCGCGCCGCGAGGAGGGCGGCGAACCACGGATCGAGGGGGCGTCCGCCGACTTCCAGGTACACCAGCGCCTGCGGCAGGAACGCGGCGGCCTCCTCGGACGTGCCGACGGCCTCGCGGATCAGCTCGAGTCGGCCCGAGAGTGTGGCCGTCGCCGCCACGGTGCGATCCAGCGCCGTGCGCCCGTCCTCGCGATCGGCGTATCCCGGCGAGGCGAAGAGGACGAGCGCCTCGTGTCGCCTTCGTGCGGCCAACTCCAGGTCCGGCCCGAGCCAGGGGTGCAATCGCGTGTCCCGCCCCGCCTGCTCCCCGGCGCGGATCGCCTCGAGTAAACGCTGGGCGTCGGCGACGGGCAAATTCAAGGATGCGATCCGTCGCAGCGCCAGAGACTCGACATGGCTCGCCTCCGGCTCGCGCGCGGCGAGGACCGCCGCACAGGTGAGCAGTGCCTCCGGTCGTGACTCCGAGAGGGTCACATCCAGCGCCGCCTGGGCTAATAGTGGAGTCGAAGTGTCCTTGATGCCCTCGAGGTATTTCTCGACGATCTGCGTCCTCACCGCCGTCGCCTTGTCTTCGGCAAGCCCACGGACGCGCGGCTCGACCTGGAGGATGATGGTTCGGAGCGACTCGAGCAGCGTCGTCGGCGGAGCCTTGTTTCCCAGGGCAGCGCCGAGCGATCGTGGCAGAGGACGAGCCGGCGCGACGGGTTCGGGCGGAGTGGCGGCGATCCGTTGCTGGATGCGCCCCGCGTCTTCGCCCGCGCGCCAGGCGGTCTCGGCCCCTAGCCCGGACTTCGACCACGACTTCGCCAGCCAGTCGGGGTAGGCCCGATCCGGCGGCAAGGCGCGCGGCTCGCGCGGCAGTCCGTTGGGCAAGTCGATCAGCGTGAAGTCGCTTCCGTTGCCGTACAGCGTCGGCGTCTGTCGCGCCTCCCGCGTCCGTCGCGCCCATCGGTCGGCACGCGCTGACGTGTAGGCGGCCAGCTCGTTGACGCTGACCCGGCCGTCGCCGTCCGCGTCCGCCGCGCCGCGCAAACCCTCTTCGAAGTAGTGGCCGAAGACGGTGCGTTCGAGGATCTCCGACGCCCACGCGCGCTGACCGGGAGCGCACGAACACAGCACGAGCCGCCGGTCATCCGGCACGGCGTCGAGGTCGTTCGGGATGCACGCGGCGATGTCGTCGAGGATCACCTCACCGCTCGGCACCGGCACGAGGTCGAGGACGAGGAGTCGCCGGCGCACTGCGGATTTCGCCAGCAACTCCAACACGCGCTGGAGGGGCAGCCACGTCGCCGGGTCGGCGGCGTCGGCATCGGCTGGGAGGATTTGGACACTGCCGACGGCATCGGTGCGGGCGTAGGCGCTGAGGTAGACGACCGCCGATTCGTCGGGAGGCCGACGCGCCAGCGCCGAGAGTTGGCGAACGAGTGCCGACTGGTCGAGGCGAGTGGAGTCCGGCGCGCTAACGCCCGCGAAGAACTCGCCCTCGATCAGGGCCGAGTGATCCTGCCCGCGCCAGGGCAATTCCGACGTTGGGTAAGAGACGAGCAGCGGGACGAAGTGACACCGCGCCGGGGGACGAAGGTAGGGCAAGAACGTCGCCAGCCCGACGACGAGGAGGGCGACCGCGCAGAGCGTCAGAGCCACCCGTCGCCTCAGAGAGGCACCGGGAGAACTCGCCGCCTGGTTGCGCCAGTCGGCCGGAATCATGGGCCACGTCGCGCCGCTCATCGACCCTCCCCCGTCTCACGGCCAGACCAAGAGTGGTTCGGGACGAGGCGGCGTGGATGCCGGAGTAACCAGATCTTCGAAGTCCGCCGCATGACCCACCTCCCCCGCCGTCTTCGTGAACGCCCCCGCCCCGATCAGCCGAATCGACCCCACCGCGCCGGCGCGGCTTCGGATCGTCGCCTCGTCGTCTTCCGCCCCCGCCCAGAACAGGCCGACGTAGCGGCCCGCTTCCAGGTAGTGCCGATGCTCCTGCCCCGAGAATCCGGCGATCCGCGACCACATCGGCTTGCCCGCGTCATGACTCGCCCGCAGGACGAGGCACCATCGTCGCTCGCGCTTGGTCGGAGTCACGGACACCCATCGCTGTTCTACCGACACGCCCTCGATCATGACCTTCTGTCCGGCGACGACGAATTCGCCCCGCAGCGCCAGCGGGTCTCGAAAGTCGGCCTCCGCGCGTAGGACGCGATCCGCGTTCCCCGAGTCTTCGCGCCACCACGCCTTGACGCGCGGCATGACCTCCGTAGGCCATCCGGGCGAATCGACGCCCCAGGCGGGTGCCGGGTGCCCGACCACCTCGCCCCACTGGACGACGGGCCGAGTCTTGCCGGATGCCGGCTTCACCTCGAGCCAGAGATCCTCGGGGCGGACCTGCGCGGGCACCTCGTTCGGCTCCGGGAGCTTCTCGACGCTGACGAGCATCTGGAGCGCCCGGCCCGCGAGGAGTTGATTCTGGACGACGGCGGTCCGCCAGCCGTTCGCCTCCCGGTTCGGGCGGAGGGCCAAACTCGGCTCGCGCGACCAGATCGCCCGCCGGCACGAGCGGCGACCGGGGCCGAGTTGCAACAGGAGATAGTCCCCCGCGCCCAACCGCACCTCCCGATCGAGTTCCAACCTGGAAATCCCCAGTCGATAGTCGCCCTCTCGGGGCAGATGAACCCACCGATCGTTCTCGCCGGGGCGAGCGACCTCCGCGCCCCAGGTCGGCTCGTCGGCGATGGGCGCGGGCAGGAGCGACGGATCCTGGCGGAGCGCGACGGGGAGGACGCGCAACCTCGACCCGGCGGTGAGGCGGTAGTCGAGTTGCAATCGCATCGATTGAGACAGCGCGTCGGACAGCGGCCCGGTGCGATCGACCGTCGTGAGCGTCCCCGGCGGCGAGAGTTTCGTGACGACGCCGAAATTCTTCTCGAGCGCCGGCTCGGGTTTGCCGTCCGCCCCGGCGAAGCCGACGAGGTGGACCGCGATGTTCGTCCCCGCCATGCGCTTCGTGAGCAACTCCGCGATCGGCTCGGCCTTGGGGTTGGCGGCCTTGTCCTTGTCGATGCGGTTGTCGTCGCCGTCGCTCAGGACGATCAGGTGGCGGAACCCCTTGACCGTGAGCAGGTCCGCGCGGGCGGAGAGGATGGCGCTGGTGACGGGCGACTGGTTCCACGGCGTCTCGGCCTCGACCCGACCCACGAGGTCGTCGATCTCCTGGGTCGATGCGGCCCACGTCGCAGGCTCCGAGACGCGGCGGACCGTCTCCTCGACCTTGACGACGGTGTTGCCCGGAGGCACGGCCTGCCCGAAGATCCAGAGGCTGACGCGCGTGCCGCGCGGGATCTTCTCGAGGATCCGCCGAAGCGTCTGGGTCGCCACGCTCTTGCGCGTCCGCTCTTCGGTCCCCACCGCCCCGACACTGCCGGAGCAGTCGAACACCAGCGCTACGCCGCCCTGTCCCTGGCCGTGTTCGGCGAACAACGACTCCTCCGCCCGCACGGCGACGCCCGCCTTCGGAGGGCGGGCATACTCGACGCGCACCGACTCGGCGGCGGGGTGCAGGTCGATCGGCGTCGATGCGACGGGCTTCTGTCCGCGGAAGTAGCCGCTCCATGTAACCTGACTCGGGCGCGGGGTCGCCTCGTTCGGCGGGGCCGCTTCGCCCTGATCGAGTTCCCGGCTGAGGACGCGCACCGTTGCGGCCTCTCCCGACGCCAGCGGCACCCGCGCCGACGACCCGGCGTCGGCGAATTCCACCGGCTCATCGGGCCGCGCCCAGAGGACCGGCTCCCCGCCGATCTCCGCGCCGCGCCGAATCTTCGCGGCGAGTACGAGGCGGTCGCCGGGGATCATGTGCCGTTTCGTCGGCACGTCGAGGGTGATCCGGTCCTCACGCTCGAGGTTCGCTCGGAGCCTGCTGATCGAGGCGACCTCCTTGCGGGCGAACGCATCGACCGCGAGGGAGTCGCGAAGGAACTCTCTGGCGATGACGCGGTAGTACGGCGTCAAGCCGTCGTCGTCGCCGAACCAGTGGTCGCGGTGGGTCCGCGTCGCCTGCCAGGCGAGGAGTTCTTGCACCTCCTGTCGGCGGACCATCGCCGGGGCGTCGTCGCGCGTCTTCTGCCACTGCCCCGCGTCGAGCAAGCGTGACAGGCGGTCGGCGGGTCGGAGGTCGGCCCCGGCGTCGTCGGGGTTCTTCCGGGCGCGGGCGACTCCGTCCTCGGCGCGGCGCGGGATCGCCCGGCGACGACTCCCGATTTGGTCCCCGGCCCAGCGGAGGATCTGCGACCAACCCGGCCCGAGATCGGGTCGGCGGACGCGCGGCTCGACATCGGCGTAGACATCCGCCGTGTCTCCGCCGAGTTGGTCGAACAAGGCCGGGCCGAGCGCCGCCAGGGCGAGCCTTCCTTGTCGGACGGCTCGCTGTTTCCCGAGCGTTTCCTGGTCCTGCGCCGTCACCACCTTCACCTCGCCCTGCGTCCTGCCCATCCGCTCCAACCGAGCCAACTTGCCCAAGAGCCGGCTTCGCGTCCCCGCGTCGATGTCCGGGTCGCGAAGCGCCACGACGGCGCGACCCGCCTTCGAGGCTTCGCTATCGCAGGACTGAGCAAACGCATCAAGGCGGACTCGAAGGCGGGCCATCCCCGCCTGCGTCTCCTGGGCCAACGCCCCAAGTTCCGCCGACTTCTCGGGCGAGGTCGCCGAGAGGAGGTCATCGAGCTGACGGGCGCGATCGTGGAGCGTTAGCGCGAGGCGGAACGTCGGGTCGTCCGTTTCCGCCTCGACGAGCCAGGACGCATGGCCCGGCAGCTCGTCGAAGGCGCGATCGCGGGCAGCGTTCGCTTCGCGCAAGATCGCCGCATCGCGTTGAGCGAGGGTGTAGGCCTGTTTCGCCTCGTCGAAGAGTTTTCGCGCGCTGGCCCAGGACGCCGGGTCGGAGCCGAAGAGCTTATCTTGCCCCAATTGCCGGCGCTCGTCGCCCCGCGCGACGTGGCCCGCGACGGCGGGGCGAAGGCGCTCGGCGTAGGAGTGCCCTTCGCCCCCGATCGCGAGGGCGGTTTCCTCTGCCAGGAGACGCATACGCAGCCCATCGCGGATGGCGTCTCCGAGCGTCTCCGGGATCTCGCGGACCGCCCGGTCGCGGGCCAGGAGGACGAGGAAGTGCGCCTCGGTCGCCCGCGCGGGTCGGAGCGGGTCATCGAGTAGGCGGGCCAACTCGACGGCGCGGTCGAGGTTGCGCGCGGGGTTCTCCGCCGCCCGCCGGACGCAGGCGACGAGGAGGTTTCTCCGCGCCAGCGAATCGCCTCGAAGGCGATCCACGACGGCCCGACGCTCGCCCGCTGCGGCCCGCCAGAGCGCCTCGAAAGGCGGGTACGGATTGGGCACCTCGAGCCGGGTTTGTCCGACGACAGCGGGCATGGCCAGCGTCGCTGAGGTGCAAGTCAGATCGAGGTCGAGTCCCTCGCGGACGCGCCTCGCCGCCTGACGCGATTGCTCGAGGAGCGCCGGCGCGGCGGGGGAGCCAGCGAGGCGGAATTGCTCGTAGCGCACCAGCCACGCTTGCCACAGCCGCCAGTCGCGCGGGACGGCGGCCTGGGCGGCGGCTCGCCGGGTGAAGGCGCGATAGTCGGCCCACCCCGCCGCGATCTCCGGGAGAGGGTCGGCTGCCGGATCGTCTTCGACCGCTTCGAGGCGGAACGTCAGGGGGGTTTCGCGTGCCCGGCGCTCGCCATCGTCTCGGGGCAGGAGGAGCGTCGTCTGCGTCGTTCCCCACAGCCGAGCGGCGTCGGCCTCGGTGCGTTCGCCGACGTACTGCATCAGCTCCCAGGCGTCGAGGAGGCCGTCGCCGTTGCGGTCGGCCTTGCCCGCGAGGCCCGCGAGGAAGTGCGTGGCGAACAGGCTCGTCCGCAGGTCCGCCGAAGGGGATGCGGACTGATCGACCCCCGCCGAGACCACGACGACGAGGCGCGGGATGGCGGCGATGCGCGGCTCGATTTCGACCACGGCGCGGGCGAAGTCCTCGTCGATCTGGCCCTGAGTCGCGTCCGCGCTCCGAGTAGCGAGGTCGAGGACGAGGAGCTTGTTTCGGCCCTCGGGCAGTCCGGCGAGGCGGTCGAGGATGGCCGTGAGGCGCAGTCGGTCTTCCGGGTCCGCCGTGGCGTCCTGGGGAAGGAGGAACGCCCCCTGCCGGTCGGCCCCGCCACGCAGGGAGAAGAAGACGATGGCGGTTTGCTCGGGGGCCTCGTCGAGGCCGCGCGCCCAGTCCTCGCCGCGACTCAGGGAGGCGACTTGCCGGGCGACACGCAGTCGGCCCGATCGCCGGAACAGGTTCGACAGCGGCGAGGACGTTCCGACCAGTCGGGTGAACCGATCCAGCGCCCCGGAAGCCTGCGGGTGGGGTGCCACGGCGAGGTTGTCGGCATAGTCCGCGCCGACGAGGACGAGGCATGCCGGGCCGGGCGGTCGCAACCAGAGCAACAGCCAGACGAGAGCCGTCGCCACACCCAGGACGAGGGCGAAGACCCCGGCGAGCCGACCGACGGGAACGCGAGAGGAGGACGACGGCCCCCCGACGGGCGGATGACGCCAGGCGGGGGTCTCCCCGGCCCGCACGGTCGGCCCCGGATCGACCCTGTCGGGACGCCATCCGGGAGACGAACTCGGAGGTCGGCTTGTCATGGATGTACTACCGCTGAGGCTCAGGGTGGAAGAGGCTATCGTCTGGTATCGACCGGCGGAGTCGCTCGTTCCCCTCGGACTGGGTCACATAGGATCTCGACATCCCCTCGGGGAGGATGACTCGGCCGTCTAAATCGATTATAGTGACATCTCCGGTGCAGTGGTGCGTAAAGATCAGGGGGGGCGGCGATGGCGAAGATCCTGCTAGTCGAGGACAACGAGATGAATCGTGACATGCTGTCGCGCCGTCTCCTGCGGAAAGGGCACGAGATCACGATGGCCGTCGACGGCGCGCAGGGCGTCGAGATGGCGAAGGCCCAGTTGCCGGACCTCATCCTCATGGACATGAGCCTGCCGGTCATCGACGGTTGGGAGGCGACCCGGCAACTGAAGGCCGACGACGCCACGCGGTCGATTCCGGTGATCGCGCTGACGGCGCACGCGATGGCCGGGGACCAGGAGAAGGCGCTCGAGGCCGGGTGCGACGACTACGACACCAAGCCCGTCGAACTGCCCCGGCTGCTCGGCAAGATCGACGCACTCCTGGCACGAAAGGCGACTCCATGATCGCCCCCGGCGTGCCCCTTTCGGCGACCGCGCAGGGCGAGCTGAGGCACGACCTGCGCACGCCGTTCAACGGCGTCCTGGGCTACTCCGACATGCTGCTGGAGTCGGCGGACGAGGACGGACACGAGGCGCTCGTGCCGGGGCTGAAGGACCTGGTCGCCTCGGCCCGCGACCTGCTGTCGTCGATCAACGCCGAACTCGCCCCGGACCGGGAACTCTACCCGGCGGCCCTCGAAGCGCTGGGCCGGTCGGTCCTGGCACGGGCCGTCGATCTCCACACGCGCATCGACGGGCTGATAGACCTGGCGCGGGAGGGGTCGCCCGACGCTCTGGGCGACCTCGGCAAGATCCAGAGCGCCCTGACCCAACTCTCGGGCCTGGCGAGAGATCGGCTGGCGCGAAGTTCGTCGGACACCGCCGAGACGCCCAAGGAGGTGCCCCCCGACGAGGCGAGGACACTTAGCCTGCTGCCATCCAAGCCGCTGTCCGGCGTCGCGCTGGTGGTGGACGACAACGAGATGAACCGCGACCTGCTGACGCGCCGACTCGAGCGCGAGGGCTGCGGCTCCGCCCAGGCCGCGAGCGGTGCGGAGGCGCTCGAACTCCTCTCGAGGGGCGGCTTCGACGTGGTGCTGCTCGACGTGCTGATGCCGGGCCTCGACGGCTACGAGGTGCTTCGCCGCATCAAGGCGACGCCGTCCTTGCGCGACCTCCCGGTCATCATGATCTCGTCGCTCGACGAGATGTCGAGCGTCGTGCGCTGCATCGAGATGGGGGCCGAGGACTACCTGCCCAAGCCGTTCGACCCGGTCCTCTTGCGCGCCCGCGTCGGCGCGTCGCTGGAGAAGAAGCACCTCCGTGACCGGGAGCTGGACTACCTCCGCTGCGTCGCGGCCATCGCCGAGGCCGCCGCCGCCGTCGAAACGCGGACGTTCCAGGTCGAGAGCCTCGACGCGATCGCCACCCGGACCGACGAACTGGGTCAACTCGCGCGCGTGATGCAGCGCGCCGCCGTCCAGTTGAAGGCCCGCGAGCAGAAGTTGCAGCAGGAGGTCGCCCAGCTCCGAATCGAGATCGACCTCGTGCGCGTCGGGCAGCAGGTCAACGAGGTGACGGGCGGCGACCTGTATTCGTCGCTCAAGGACGCCCGAAAACGTCTGGAGGAGCGCCGCCGGCACAAGCCGGATTCGTGAAATGAATGAGATTCTCGTCGCGGTCAGGGAGGACGAAATAAGCCCGACGCGCAAGCGAGGGAAGCCGAACATGACCGAGGGTGTGTACTAACCCCTCGCTTGCGCGTCGGGCTAAACGTTCCCTGACAGCGATGTTTATACCCTGTATTCCCCTCTCTCCCGGAGTCAATCCCCATGCGTTGGCTACTCGCCTCCCTCCTCTTCCTCTCCGCCTCGACCCCCCTCCTTGCCGAGACGATCGTCTATGTGTCCGTCGCCGACGAGCGCAAGATCGCCGCGTACCGGATGGCGGGCGACGGGAAACTGACCCACCTTCGGGATACGAAAGTGCCCGGCCAGGCCGCCGCCCTTACGACCGACCCGGCCCGCAAGTTCCTCTTCGCCTCCCTGCGGGAAGAGGGCAAGCTCGCGTCGTTCCGCATCGACCCGAAGACGGGCGGGTTGACCGCCGTCAGCGTCATCCCCGCCGGGGCGGACCCGGCGCAGCTATCGACCGACCGGAAGGGGAAGTTCCTCTTCACGGCGTACTACGTCGCCGCCAAGGTGACTGTCCACAAGATCGGGCCGAACGGCGAGTTGAACGAGAAGCCCGATCAAGAGATCGCCACCGCCGAGAAGGCCCACGCGATCATGGCGGACGCGACGAATCGCTTCGTGTTCGTCCCGCACACCGGCCCCAACGCCATCTTCCAGTTCCGCCTCGACGCCGACACGGGCCGACTCACGCCCGCGAAGCCCGCGAAGATCGAGAGGGGGAAGGACACCGGGCCGAGGCACCTCGTCTTCCACCCGACGAAGGAGATCGCCTACGTCGTCAACGAGCAGGGCGGGAGCGTGACCTCGTACACCTTCGAGGGCGGGAAACTGGAGCCGATCCAGACACTCTCGACGCTGCCGAGCGATTACCACGGGACGATCGCCTGCGCCGAGATCCGCATCCACCCGACGGGGAAGTTCCTCTACGCGGCCAATCGTGGGCACGAGAGTCTCGCGATGTTCGCGATCGACGGGGCCGGCAAACTCTCGTCGCTGGGCCGGGAGCCGACGGAGAGTAACCCCCGGTCGTTCGACATCGACCCGTCGGGGAAGTTCCTCTACGCCGCCGGCGAGTCGTCGGGCAAACTGGCGTGCTATCGCATCGACGCCAAGTCGGGCAAGCTAACCCGGTTCGCGACGCCGGAGGTGGGCAAGACGCCCTGGTGGGTGATGGCCGTCGAGTTGCCGGGGAAGTGAACTCGAATCCGTCAGGATCCTGACCAAATTTGTCCGCGCCCAGCCAACCATCGCCCCTACAGCTTCTGCAAATCGGCCGTCCGGGGCAGGTCGTCGAGGCCGCGCAGCTGGAACAGCTGGAGGAATCGGACCGTCGTCGAGTAGACCGCCTCGCCGTCGGGACCGCCCTTGCCGAGGGAGACGAGGCCGAGGCGGACGAGCTGGCGCAACAGCGCGAGCGAGTCGGCCCCGCGCAGGCTGTCCACCTCGTGCCGCGTCACGGGCTGGCGGTAGGCGACGAGTGAGAGCGTGTCGAGCGCCGGCGGCGAAAGGCGCGCCTCGTCTGCCCGCCGCTGAGCCGCCGGCGGACCTCGCAGAACGCGGGGCGGAGGACGAGTTCGTACCCCTGGTCGCGCCGGCCGACGCGGTACGGCCGGCCCTGGGCGCGATAGTCGCGGTCGAGCGTGGCGATGGCCAGGGCGAATTGTTCGGGGGCCAGGCCGCGAATCGTCTCGCAGGCGCGTGCCGCCGTCAGGGGCGGCCCGCCGACGAACAGCAGTGCTTCGACGATGCGCTCGAGCGGCGGCGGGGCCGACTCGTCCAGCGTAAGAGCGGGTGCGCCGATCAAAGGAAGAAGATCCCCGTAATGAACATGCCGACCCACGCGACGCCGAAGAAGCACGCCAGCGTGAGGTGGATCGTTCGGTGTCGCTTCAGGCCGGTGTAGAGCATGGCAGGCATCAGCAGCAACGACGGGATCGAGAAGCACAGGTGGATGCGCAGGTTGCGCGCCAGGTCCGGCTTGCCCCGGATGTAGTCGAAGACCTCCGGCTCGATGAACCGGATGACGACCTCGAGGCCGAGGACGGCCGCCAGCGTGAGGATGAAGAAGGCGAGGTTGATGCGCCCGTGCAGGCGAACCCTCCCCCTGGCGAGGGCGACCAGCGAGGCCGCGAGCAGCACCGTCACGGCGGCGACCGCGACCTTCAGTGTCAGGATGACGTTCTCCCCGGTCAGCACGCGGCCCCCTTCTGTCGTTGCCCGAACGATCGTTCGCGGAACAATTGCCACACACTATCGTAGCAGGTCGCGCTCGACGCGCTCGACGATTTCTCGCACCCGGACCCGGCGTTCGCCCAGCGACAGCTCTTCGTTGTCCTGGATCCACTTGCGGACCTTCTTTTCGGCGGCGACGACGGTGCTGTGGTTGCGCCCGCCGAAGTGGCCACCGACATCCGCGTAGGACGACGCCGTGTGCTTGCGGCAGAGGAACATCGCCACCATGCGCGGGTGACTGATCGCCCAGGCGCGGCCCTTGTCTTGCAGCGTGCCGGGGTTCAGGCGCAGCACCCCGCAGACCGCGCGATCGACATCCGCGAGGTGGACCACCCGGACGGCGTGACGCAGCAGTTCGCCGAGCGCCTCGCGCACCATCGGCACGTCGATGCGCCGCCCGGTGACTCGGCCGAAGTGGCGCACGCTCTGGAGGGAGCCTTCCAGTTCGCGGACGTTGCCGCGCAGCTGGGACGCGATGAACTTCAGCACGTCGTCCGGGATCGGCACGCCGTCCGCCGCGCCGGCCTTGGCGCGCAGGATCGCCAGGCGTGTGTCGCCGTCGGGCGGGGTCAGCCCCCAGACCGCCCCGCCGAGGAGACGGTCGGTCAACTCGGGGCTGAAGTCGTCCGCGAGTCTCGGGTGACAGTCGCACGTCAACACCATCTGCCGGCCGTCGGCCAGGAGGGTGTCGAACGTGTGCAGGAATTCTTCCTGGGTCGCCTTCTTCGACGCGAGGAAGTGCAGGTCATCGACGAGCAGGACATCGACCTCGCGGAACTGCTTGCGGAAGGCCGCGATGCGGTCGTGCCGCATGGCCTGGACGAAGCGGTTGGTGAAGTCCTCCGTCGTGACGTACACGACGCGCCAGTCGGGGTGCAGCTTGCGCGTCGAGCCGTAGATGCCCTCGAGGAGGTGCGTCTTGCCCGTGCCGACGGGGCCGTGCAGCACGAGCGGGTTGGCCGCCTCTCCGGGGGCTTCGACGACGCTCTGGGCCGAGGCGTGGGCGACGCGGTTGCACGGCCCGACGACGAACTCGTTGAGCCGGTGCCAGCGCCGCGCCTTGCGTTGCCCCGACTTGGTGGCGGGTTCCGCCTCCGGTTCAGGGGCAGCGGATTTCGCCTTGCGCGCCGCCGGCTTCTGGGTCGGCTCCGGCGCGGGGGTGGACGCGACGACCGGCGCGATCACGGCGGCCTGTTCGGCCCGCGCGGCCTGGAACAGCGTCGGGTCGATCACGAATCGCACGTCCATGGGCCGGCCGTGGACCTCGAGGGCCGCTTCCGCGACCGCTCCGGTGAACGTGCGCTGGAGCCACTCCTGGAAGTGCCGATTCGGCACGCCGACCACGAGGACATCGCCCTCGCAGCGGAAGTGCGCGTTGCGGTCGAACCATAACTGGTAGCGTGAGGCACCGATGCGCCGGGTGATGGCGTCGGGCATCGAGGCGACGGCATCGCGGGTACGAATGGACACTTGCTCCCTCCAGACATCCGGTCCCGGCGCGGAGCGACGGGGCACCCCGGAGACGGTCCCGTGAGACGGCCTCGGGGAAAAGCGATTCAGGACGATATCTGGGCAGGAATCGAAGCCGGGGTCGAGGTGGGAAAGCCCGCCACCGGCAAGTTACTCGGGACTCTAGTATGGCCGCGCGAAGTGGTGGTGAGGTGCATTCGATAGCGAGATCGGGGGCGGGCGAGAAGACCAGGGATAGTAGGGGCGGCAAAGTCGGTTTTCGTGGCCCATGTTGGGGTAATCCGTCGGGCGGGTCGAGCGAAGTGAGGTCTTCGCTTCACCCATACGCATACAGATTCCGCTTCTTCGGATCGCACAGCCCCGTCGTGTTCCACGGCGCGATATCTGCGGCGACGCGCGCCCCGAACGCCGCGACCTCGGGCACTTCCGGCGCGGCCACTATTTGGTGGGCGCGAAAGACCGCCTCGCGGAACGCCGGGATGTGCGACGACATGAACTCCTCGTCGGCCCCCGCGCCGCCTGCGCGACGGCGCTCCTCGGCGGCGATCGCGCCGGCGAAGTAGTACATCGAGAAGTGCGCCAGGAGGCCGAAGTTCCGCATCGCGCGATACGTCCCGTGGACGAGCCGGTCGAGGAACTCGATCTCGCGCTGGAGTGCCGCATCGTACTCACTGCCGTCGGCCCACCCCGAGCGAACCAGTCGCAGCAGCCGCTCGACCGTGCAGAGCGCGTGGGCGTTGCCCGTGCTGTAGAGCGCGTCGAGCGAATACGCCGCTGGCGCGAGCATGGCCCAATCCGGCCCGGCGGTCGTCTTGGCTCGACGCTGGATCCGGCCCGTCGTGACCCAAGGCAGAATGGGCCGGGCGTCGCGAAACTGTTCGACGAGGCCCGGATAGCGGGCGAGCGTCTCGTCCCAATTCGACGCCCCCGCGCGTCCCGCCTCGTAGAGTATGCCCGCGCTGGTGACGCCGTTCTCGAACCGGAGCTGCCACATCCAGCCCTCCTCGAGGACGTGATGCACCGCCGCGTCATCGCATCGGTAGGGATGCTCGTCGGGTCGCCCGCCGTGGAGTTCCAGCACCTCTTCCCAGCGCCGCAGGCCCGAGAAGTGGTTGAAGACGGTCCGCGTGTTCGTCCACATGCCATGCGGAGTACAGTCGATCCCCAACGCCTGGGCCAGTGCCCCCGCCGGGCCGGTCGCATCGACCAGGAACCGCGCCGTGATCTCGACCGGCTCTGCCTCGCGCAGCCCCGTCAATCGCCAGGGTCGAATCATCGGATCGATGTGCAGCGCGACGCGATCCAGATACACGACACCCGCCTCGATCGCCTTGCCGACGAGGAAATGGTCGAAATCCGCCCTCAGCCAGTGCGTGTCGGAGCGGGCATCGTCGGGGCTGGCCTCGACGAGCAGCTCGCCCGCGTGGTCCGGCTCCGCGCGATAAGGCACGTCGGGAGTCTGCTTCACGAACGTGAAGCCGCGCTTCAGGCCGCACACGAGGTCGGGGTAAGCTTTCTTCCAGGTGCCGTACTCCGCCAACGGGGCGAGCCAATCGAGGCCGTACTCCCGCGCGATCTCCTCAAGGGACAGGTTGCTCAGCGGCGTCGAGGACTCGCCAAGCGAGAAGCGCGGATGGCTGCCGCGCTCCAGCAGCACGACGCGCTTCCCCTGGAGGTGCAGCAACACGGCCGTCAGGCTGCCGGCGAACCCCGAGCCGAGGACCGCCACGTCGAACGTCTCGCGGATCATGCCGACTCGCAGTCGCACTCGATGCGGGCTGAGACCACTTGCGAGAGATTCATCTGGCGCAATCGCTCGATGCGTGCCGGGCCGCAGGCGGGGCATTTCGCCAGCGTCTCGATGTCCCACAGGTCGGCGAAAACCCGCCCGCCACGGCCGAGGCATCGCGCCAGTGCTTCCTCGAGCGAACGGAGAGGCGGGTTATCGAAGAGTTTCGTACTCCGCAACTCCTCCATCGCGCCGTTGCCCCCGCGCGTCGGAATGAGCGTGCAACACTCGACGCCGACGCGGAATGCCCATTCGACACTGCGAACGGCCCACTCGACGCCCTCCGCCTCGTCGAGCAGCGGCGGGCGGACCAGGACGAACGCCCGCGCGGCGATGCCGTGGTCTGTGAGGAACCGCGCCGCACGCTCGAAATCCGCGAGCGTCATCCGCTTGTTGAGGCGCGGCAAGACTTCGGGGTGGATCGTCTCGAGGCCCATCGCCACGCCGAGGCTCCCTCGTAACGAATCGCGAAACTCCACACACCGCGCATCGACCAGGCGCGGGTGACACTCGACGAGGACCGACGCGAACCCGGCCATCAACTCGGCGATGCGCGGCAGGTCCGCCGCCGGGATCGCCTGGGCGTCGAAGAAGTTGCCGGCGTTGTAGAGCTTCCCGTGTCGCGCCTCGGGGAGCCGGGCCAGGGCGTACTCGATCTGCGCGGGCACCGCGCCGGGCGGCGTGCGGGTCGTCGTCGTGTACTTCCACAGGTCGCACATGACGCAGCGAAACGGGCATTCTTTGCCCGCGAGCAGCATCGTCGCCACCGGATCGATGGTGCCGTCGGCCTGCCGTTCTTGCTCGACGAAGAAGCCGTGCGGCCGCCACGGATCGACCTCGGGCCGGGCCGGCCGACGGTCGAGAACCCAGGCGTCATCCCAGAGGGGCAGCTCACTCGTAGAGTGCATGGAACGCCTGCCGGTAGGCCGACTCCTGCGCGGGGAACAGTTCCGCGAATCGCGCCTTCGACGCGGCCCCGTGCTGGAACCGCCGCTTGGGGAAGATCGGCATGTCGATGCCGGTGATCGCCTTGACGCCGGCGGCGACGATGTCGCCCTTCAGCCGGTACAGGTTCTCGTGGTCCCAGCCGGTCAACTCGATGAACGGGATGGCCTCGGCGAGGCGGATGAGGCGGGGCAGCGCGTAGGGGCTGAACGCGGAGAAGCCGGCCATCGCCGCCGGGGCGTAGGTGCGGGCGTAGGCCCGACTCAGGCCGCCGGAGTAGGTCAGGGAGTGCTTGATGGCCCCGACGCCCCAGCCCTCCTGGTAGAGCATGGAGTTGTTCAGCACGCTGCGGATGGTCAACTCGGGGTTGTCCTCGATGGGGTAGTCCTTGAGGTTCTCGTCGCCGCCGTCGCCGTCCATGAGGTACTTCCACTCCGGGTAGCGCCGGCGGATGCCGTCGCCCAGCGCCAAGCCCATCGCCGCCGCCTGGATGTCGAGCGGCTTGTAGTCCTCGACGACGCGCACGGCGCGCCGCCAGTCGATCATGCTCCCCGTCACCTCGATCGGCTCGAGGAACAGCCCGAGGCCGAGCGAATCGAGGAACGACCGCGCCTGCGCGAGATCCTCGCCCGCGCCGTCTACCGAGAGCGTGAACGCCTTGAGGCGCGACGGGTTCATCCCGAGGCGGAGCATCGTGTGGTAGGCGACGACGAAGATACTGCCCGAGTCGATGCCGCCGGAGAATCCGACGCCGATCGGCCCCTCCTTCGCCTCCGTCGAGAGCCACTTGCCGACCTCGTCGGCCAGCGCGCCGATGTACGCCTCGCCGATGGCCCGCACGTCGGCGGGAAGTCCGCCGCGCGGCGGGTCGAAGAACCGCGTTAGCTTCGGGCTAGGATCGGGGCAGCCGACGAGGGCGACGTTCATGAGGTGGTGCGCGGGCACCATGCGCGTGTAGCTCGGGTGGAACTGGTCGGCCAGCCCCTGCGTGCGTAGCCACTGATGAATCGTGTCGATCCGGTCCGCCGCGACGAGGCACGGTCCCTCGGCCCGCTTCGCGATGAAGAACCGCAGGGGCCGACTGATCGACCGCGCGAGCAGGACGTTCACGCCGGAGGTGGCCATGAGCGCGAACTGCCCGTCGATCTCGCCGACCGCCTTCGCATCACCCGAGGCGACCCGCGCGCGGGCCTCGTCGGGGGTCATGTTGTAGAGGACGTTGCGACCTGGGTCGGTGAGGTCGATGACGCGGTCGATGGTGCGTAGGTGCTGCATGGGAGTTCCCTCGTCTCGGCGACATGCGGGGCCGTCTACTTCTTTGTACGAATCGCCGGGGTGGGCGGTTCGCTGACGAACGCCGAAGACGCGGGGGAGGGACGAAGGTTGGTGCATTCTCCAGAGGGGTAAGACGCGATTCGTAACGGATGGTTACATCGGAAGCCCTGGCCCAGGGCACCCAAGCTCGAACCGCGTCGGACTCCGCTTTATCGTCACGCGGCTCCGCCGTTCACGCGCCGAGCCGTTTTCGCTTGCGGTACAGCGTGCTGGAGTCGATGCCGAGTGCCTGCGCCGCCTCCTCGAGGGACAGGCTCGAGGCTAACACCCGACGGATGTGTTCGGCCTCCAACGCCTCGAGTGTCACCGACGCGCCCACCTCGATTCGGCCCATCGCGGGCGCTTGGCCGATCTGCGTCGGGAGGTGCGAAAGCCCTACCTCGTCGTCGGTGGTGAGGATGACGCCGCGTTCGATGGCGTTTCGCAGCTCCCGAAGGTTGCCGGGCCACGAATGGCGCACGAGAGCGGCCAGGCTCTCCGCCGTGAAGCGACGAACGTCCTTCCCCGTCTGGTGCGCGAAGAACCGCAACAGGTGTTCGGCGATCGTGGGCAGATCCCGCCGGCGCTCCCGCAGGGGGGGCAACGTCACCTCGATGACGTTGAGCCGATAGAGCAGATCCTCGCGGAACCGGCCGGCGGTCACGTCCGCCTCGAGGTTCCGGTTGGTCGCGGCCAGGATGCGAACGTCGCCCGTCCGCGTCTTCGTTTCCCCGACGCGCTCGTAGGTCTTCTCCTGCAAGAAGCGCAAGAGCTTGGGCTGGAGCGCGGGCGTCAAGTCGCCGATCTCATCGAGGAACAGCGTGCCCCCCTCGGCGGCGGCGACCTTCCCCTCGGTCGCCTCGACGGCCCCGGTGAACGCCCCGCGCGCGTGGCCGAACAAATCGCTCTCGAGCAACTCGGAGGACAGGCTGGGGCAATGGACGGTCACGAACCGCCGCCCGGCCCGCCGACTGCGTGTGTGAATCGCGCGGGCCAACACTCCCTTGCCGGTCCCACTTTCACCCCGCAAGAGCACGCCCGCGTCGGTCGGGGCCACGCGGAAGGCCACGTCCAGCGCCGCCCGGACGTTCGGCTCCTCGGTGTGGAGGTCGGCCTCCGGGATCGCCCTACGCATCTGCTCGCGGAGGTCGATCACCTCCGTTCGCAACCCGCGCAACTGTTCCCACCGGTCGAGCAGCAGTCGCAGTTGGTCCGGCGTGAACGGCTTGGGCAAGTAGTCGAACGCCCCCCGTCGCATCGCCTCGACGGCGGTGTCGATCGCCACGAACGCGGTCATCACCACCACCCCGACGCCCGGTGCCGTTCGCAACAACTGCGGCAAGACATCGAGGCCGGCCTCTCGCCCCAGACGAAGGTCGAGGAAGATCAGGTCGTAGACTTCCTGCCCCAAGGCGGCGAGCGCGGCCTGGCCCGAGACGGCTTCCGTCACCCGGTGCTTCATGCTCTCCAGGGTGAGCCGCAGCGTCCGCCGCAGGCTCGTCTCGTCATCCACCACGAGCAAGTTCAATGGATCGCCTCCCTGAATCGGTTCGACTCCACGATACAGACTCGGCGAGACGAAGGCCGCCCCCCCAGCCCGATGCCGAGAACCGAACGAGTGCAGATACGGCTGTAAATGCAATGAAAGACAGGAGTTACACTAGCATTCATCTCGAGGGAGCCATTTCTCCTTGCTAGATAATACCTTGTGACGACGACATAACGCAAACCATCTTGCCGCCCAAGGCCAGGACAACCAGCGTGCAGAGGAGTCGGATTCGGGGCATGTCGTGTCGCTATAGCGTACATCGCTTACGATCGAGCGACATCGGCCTCGTCTTCAGCTAAG